>JAKPGL010000212.1 GCA_029550925.1 Planctomycetota bacterium | reverse complement strand
CCGGGGCTCTTCCCCCCAGAGACATCCGCTGGACTTTCTGAAAATCCCGATAGGCGATCGCGGGAACCTATGCCCAGCCCAATAGCGGCCGCTTCTCCACGGAGGGAAGACCCTGCAAATGGTATGGCAATTCATGGGGATTCCGATGGGATTTCGCTTCATGGGGATAGGAGAACCGTTTAGGGAGGGGCAGGGCCTATGTTCTGACCTCCCGCCCCTCGAGCAGGAACACAAACACCCCAGGAAGGTCCAAAAGGATCAAAAACCTCCGGTGTTTGCCCTTCCCGCACCGGCAGGGAATCCGAAAGGGCTTGTTCCCGCGGAAATGGTAACATAGATCACTGGCGGATAGCTCATAGCCATCCCACTCAACCAGCGGAATTGTTACGACAATTCTACAAGTTCCCCGATAAGGAGACCATTCTCCAAAGTAACATTTCAGCCGAAAGAAAAATGCTATTTGCCATCCCTGCTGGAGAGGGGCGTCGCTCCCGCGAAGATGGGAGAGACGAGATTCCCCCACGAAGAGGGGGCCAGTGATGTCATCTCCGCGAAGATGGAACGGGTAATGTAATTTCCCCGAAGAGGGGGGTGCCGTGTCATCCCCGCGAAAGCGCCCGATCCAGGAAAAAACTGTTTCGCTCTTCTGGATTCCCGCTTGCGCGGGAATGACAAAGAAGAGGATACGCGGGAATGAAAAAAGGGGGGGCAAATAATGACAAAAAAAGGGGGGTTAGAAATGACAAAGGGGCGTCGGGGGAGGCTTCAGAAGCCTGGATTCCCGCTTGCGCGGGAATGACAATTCAGCAAGACTTCTGCACTGCCGATATGCGGGAATGACAATAAAATGAATAGTGCGGAAAGGAATTCCCCAGCATAATACAGAACAGAAAAGGTGCTCTGGCTGGTGCCGGAAAGGATGCCTCAGGCATAGTACAGAAAGGATGCCCTGATGGTGGGGGAAAGGGAAAAACCTCCCGGCGAGGCTCCTTCGAGGAGCATCTTTGGAGGAGAGTTGTTGGGATTCCCATAAGAGGGGGGAAAAATTCGATCTTCTTCTTTTGGGTGGGGATATGATATTTTATGGTACTTCCGGGGGGCTTTCGGACATAATCTTTCCCCCCCTTTAATGGGATTTTTCCCATGCTCCAAAATAAGAAGGACCTTTCCAGGAGGACCTTCCCATACGAACGATTTGACGTACTCGAAAGAGCGACTTAGAGTTGCATAACCCCTTGGATGAAAAAAGGGGGGATGATTACACTCGCCTTTGCTGCCCAAAATACCCCCCAAGGGCAGCCGCCTACAGCCGTTGTGCCCTCGCAGTTTCCCTAAGTATCCCGAGTTTCCATCCTTCCAGGAGAACATCCCGATGAAAACCAGCCGGATCGCGGCGATTGTCGCCTTCGTGGGAATGATGGTTGTGCGGCCTGGCGCCGTCCCAGCGCAGGAATGGGCCCGGAAGATGTTTGAAACGCTCGAACATGATTTTGGCGTCGTGGTTCGAGGGGCCAAGACGGAGTTCGAATTTGTTTTGACCAATCCCTATATAGAAGATGTGCATATTGCTTCGGTGCGATCCAGTTGCGGATGCACCACTCCTCGGATCAAGAAGGAGTGGGTGAAGACCTACGAGAAGTCGGCGATCGTGGCTACGTTTAACACGCATCTGTTTATCGGGAGCAAGGGGGCCACACTGACCGTCGTTTTCGACAAGCCTTTTTATGCGGAGGTGCAGCTTCAGGTTCGAGGATATATTCGTTCCGATGTGGTCTTTTCGCCGGCTAGCGTCGAGTTAGGGGAAGTGGAGCCTGGTACGGCGATCGAAAGGAAATTGGACATTCATTACGCAGGTCGCAGCGATTGGCGGATTTTAGAGGTGCGGAGTCCGCATCCGGCGTTGAAGGCGGAAGTGGCGGAGACATCCCGGAGTGCGGGAGAAGTGCGGTATCGGCTTACGGTGCGAACCGAAGGGGAACTGCCCACCGGCTATTACCAAGATCATCTGATTTTAGTAACCAATGATCAGACGAACAGCCAATTGCCGGTCCCGGTGGAAGGCCATGTTCGAGCCGGCCTTACGGTCAGTCCGCCGTCGCTGTTTTTGGGCGTGGTGGAACCGGGCCAAAAAGTAACCAAAAAAGTGGTGGTGCGGGGGACCAAACCCTTCCGGATTCTTTCGGTTACCTCGGACGCCAACAGCTTCCAAATCACGCCGTCCCCGGAAGACAACATGCCCCAAACGGTCCATGTGGTGTCGATTACTTTTGTCGCCGGCAAAGAGCCGGGCAAAGTTACCCACACGATCCGCATCGAGACCGATCTCGGCGCAGAATCGCCCCCCAGCATTTCCGCCTATGGGGTGGTAGCCGCCGCGGAAAAATAAAAGCCCCGGCCTTTACGCTGCTGGATCCTCCAGGGGAGACGGTCCATTTTTTGGCCGAGTCCCCTAGGCGACGTTCGCTTCCGAGCGCGCCATTCTTGGGAGGTCGGCTGGGGAAAGGTTGCCGGATTATTTCCAATGGGCTAGCCGACGGGAAAGCACCTCTTCCGGGACGGGGAGCACTCGGTACTCGGAGGGTCCGGGTTCTTTGGCGGCCTGACCGTGGGGAAATCGGAACTCAATCACATAGAGGCCGAGCATGATTTGGGGGGTCGAGAACAACGGTTCCCCCAACGCCGAAACGATCTCGTCGAGTTTATCTGTCAGGCAGTGGGTGGCCCGGCTGCTAAAACCACCGCAGGCCGCCTCGACTCGCGCCCGCGCCGGATAGATCGCATACAGGAAGAAAGCGGCGTCGTGTTCTTCCGGGTCCCAAGGACAACAGGCCCATTGATCGGGTTTCGCCTCGTAATAGATTCCCGGCAAAGGGGCGGGTGTGTCGGCGGCGATTTGGACCCCTCCGCAAAAAGAAGGCGGCTGGGGATCGTCATCCCGATAGCGAAACAGCAGCGGACAAGGACGCTGAGAAGCCTTGGGCAAGCTGTCCAAACTGACAAATGGTTTGCCGCCAAACGCATGGGCGAAGATCAATTCCACCACGGGGTTCACCTTGACGCTGCCCAACGCCACCAGGGCCCGACCTTGTCCGGCTTCCTTCTGCCAACCTAAAGACCTTTCCGTGGAGATGGGCGGTTCGTTATTTTCGTACACCGCCTGGGCGCGAGCCACAATCTCCGCCCATTGAGGACCGGGATTGTCCGGCCGAATGTGCCGTTCCGGCGCCGCCACCAGATGAAATCGAGGATGTTGACGTCGGATGGAACCGAGAGGCTTCTGCCCAACCAATGGGGCCGGAGAAAGATCGGAAGAAATGTCGCCGCTTTTCCCGCCGCCCGCCTGAGAGGAGACCTCGTCGGAGGGTGGTTCCACGAACGGCGTCGGTCTGCTTTCCCACTGGGAAAGTTTCGACAGAAGCATCCCCTGGAGCCGAGAATCGGTGGCCATCACATATTCCGCCCCAGGCCAATCGGGCGAGACCCGGGCGCCCACACAAAATTCCACCTGCCCACAGCAACCCAACATCTCCCAGAACCGTTCGGGGTCCCGACCCAACAGGGCGCCCGGCAGAATGGCGGGATCGACTCCATGAACGGCAATGAGATAATCGCTGATTTTGGCCAGGGCGTCCAGCGACACATATTTGACCGTGTTGTTCAGCAATCCGGTTACCGTATGCCGTTCGATGCCCGTATATTTTTCAATTTCAGCGATAAGTCCTCGCTGATTGCGCACATGTTCCAATAAAGAAGCCAAACGGATAGAAATTTTCATACCTGCCCGCACCTCACGGAGAGAAGAAACAACGACTCCTCGGATTTTGAGTTTTATTGTATCTTCTCCGGTGGGGAAAGAAAGCCCCATGTCGCACTCCTGTGCGAACACCGGCCAGGGGCGCCCTCTGGCCCGCGCCGCCTGAAGAATCTGGAAGGGCCTTCCGTGGTGGAAATCAAATGCTGTCTGAGAGGGGGACGGGAACGGGGAGAAAACGTCTGCCTTTTATCCCACCCGGAGGTATTGTTCCACCTGGCGGATCGCTTCTTCCGGATTTCCCAGGGCGCCGGCCCATCGCGGCGGACGGCCTTGGTTGAGCCAGCGATCCACTTGCTTCTGGGCGGAGATGACAGTGCTATGGCTTCGGCGGCCAAAAAACTCGCCAATTTCGCTTAGAGCGGCGCGGGTGTATTTTCGCGCCAGCCACATGGCCAACATCCGAGGATAGCTCAACTGGCGCTCTTTGCCCGGCCCGCAAAGCCCGCCCGGATCAATCTGAAACACCTCACAAACAGCCTTTCGGATGTCGGCAAGCTGAACCATCTGCTCACGAGCCGCCAACATGTCCGCCAACACCTGACGGGCAAGGTCCACCGTCAACGCCCGCCCCATCGCACAGCTTGCCGCATGAAGTCGGCACACCGCCCCAGACAATTCCCATACGTGCCGACGGAAATGGGTCGCTATAAACCGGCATACCTCCTCGGGCAAAGGGAACCCCAGTCGCGCGGCGTACTGGGCCAGGATCTTTAGACGCGTCTCGTACTCCGGAGGTTCGATCCGGCAAACCACCCCGCTATCCAACCGGGCCGCCAAGTCCGGAATAAGCTCCCGAAGTTCTCTTGGCGGGGCGGAGGCGGCAAAGACCAATTGACCGCCTGCTTGCTGAAGGGCGTCGATCGTATAGAGCAACTCCACTTGGGTGGCCCGTTTGCCGGCAAAAAACTGAAGATCGTCGATCAACAGCACATCCACCCCGCGATATTTCCGACGCAAACTCGGCAAGCCGCTCCCGCGCAATGCCTCTAAGTAAGAACTGGTAAATTGTTCGGCGGAAAGATACAGGACCGCGGCCGATCGGTGATGACGCCGCACCGCCGTCCAAATCGCCTCCAACAGATGCGTTTTACCTACCCCGGTGGGGCCGCAAAAAACCAACGGCGAAAGCGCCCCCGGCTGCGTCGCCGCCATCTCCGCGGAAACACGCGCTAACTGATTCGACGGCCCCGTGACGAACGATTCGAAATCCGCAAATCGCCTACGCCCCCCTCCGGGGACGCTCTTAGCCGCCCAAGGAACAGCCAGCGCACCGCCCCGGCCCGTTGTTGTTCCCTGCGCGGAAGATGGCGAACCTGCCGAAGAGACGGTCGAACCGTTTTGGTGGCTGGTCTGGTTTGATAAGTCGGCCTGGGGCTTCCCCTCCTCAAAAAGAGGGAGCCTCCCCTGCCCGTCGCCTGGCTGAACCGATTCCGATCCCCGGCGTCCGAGGGAATCGCCGACTGCCTTTTCCTCCGGCCCTGGAACGTCCGATGGTCCGCCGTTGGACGCCACTTCAAAGACCAACTTCGGACACACGCCCAACACCTGACGAGCAGAGACCTCTAAATCGGCCCGGAAATTGGTCAAAATCCAATCTTGGAAAAATGGATTCGGGGTGCGGATCGTCAGGGTAGTATCCCGGTACATAAGCTGGGTTTCAGAACCGAACCACAGCTCATAGCGATGTTGGCCGATTCGCTCGGCCAAAGCCGCCCGCACCGCAGCGACGATGTCCTTATCCGAATTCATAGGTTCCTGATCGCCCCTTGAGCATCCCTACTTGGCCCCCGCCCACAGAAAAATGGCGGCGGTCCCGAACAACCGATCCTCTTTTTTTCTCGGGAGCGGCAAAGGCCGACCCGATTCCACCTGGTTCCATCCGCCTCCGCACTCTTCCGAAACCGAGACGGTTCGCTCATAGGCAAAGACAAAAAGTCCCCTTGCCTTTCGCAGAAACATCATCCCAGCGAACCGAACTGAGAACACCCCGCAGGTTCGTCCGGAAGAGAAAACAGACACTCTCACCCAGCGTCTTTGGAGGCGAAATTTTTTCTCACCCGTCGGCTGATTGTACCGATGCTAGCATTGCTGTCAAACCACCCCCTCCGGCAAATCGCGGTGTTTTTTTCTTGGAAAGAAAAACCGGCCTTGCCCTAGCAAAAAAAATCCCTTCCTCCCGAATTTTTCCTCAAGAAGTTTGGAAACCGCATCGGTTGCCTGGGTGGAAAAACTGTTTGGTTTTTGGCCCCCTGGGGAGGGAGCCTCTCTCCTACCGCGGCGCAACCTCCTATCCGATCAAAAGATATTTCTTCGCTCTCTGCCGGCCAAGTTTTTTTGTCAACGACGCATTCTGAAAATCTGCCGCTCGAAGGGTTCGGAGCGTTGGCAACTGTTCTGCCGATGAGGAAAACAAAATAAATGGACTCCCCCCCACCCGAAACCTTCGACTATCCCAAAAACCGACCATAAACCATCCGCTCCGCCCACTGCCGAAACCCCACCGCCGCATAGACCCGAATGGCCGGCCAATTCCCAGCGTCCACGCCTAAAAGCAGTTGCGATCGGCCCGCCTGACGGGTCAGCCACTGCGCATATCGGGCCAGTTCCATCCCCCACCCCCTGCCACGCACCGAAGGAATAAGTCCCATGTAGATCAACTCCAGGCTTTCCAGCTCCGGATGATCCGTCAACAGCAAACATCCCACATCCTCCCCCTCGGCCTGCACTATCTGCCATAGCTCCGGCCGATGGGTTCCGGTGGCCCGATACCCGGCCAACACATCTTCGATATCCCGTTTTTGATTGAGCAACGGACAGTCTAAGGTCTGGATGTAGGTGGCTTGCAGGATGCGAACCAGCCGGGCGCGACTGTCTCCGCAATACGGCTCGAAGCAAAGCGCCGAAGCAGGCCGTTGCGAGGGCAACTCCTCTTCAGGAGCAGCAAGATAGAGCAATTGGGCAAGTCGGGAAAAACCGGCAACCTGCATCAACTTGCTCTCCGGTCCCGTATCCGATCCCAAAAAACAATACACCAGCCCTACTCCCCGCCCGGCTAACTCCTGGCATACTCCTTCCACCAAGGTCAACGCCACTTCGGTACCCTGTTGGGGTTTTAGCCGGGGAGGCCAAATCACGGCGGTTCGGCCCGGTTGGAGATGGGCCAGTTGAACCCCCAGGAATTCCTGCCCTCGATACGCCCCCCGAAAAAGCCAATGGGGATTCCCAGGCCCCTCATCTTTTTCTGGCAGTGCTTCTTCCGCTTCTGAGGGGACTTCTTCGGATACCAATCGGAGGGCCTCGGCGCGGTCCGCCGCTGCCACGGGGCCGATCCACAACGGTTCCACCAATCCGCTCATCTCTCTTGCCCTCTCTATTGGAGAAAGTTCCTTTGCTTTGGAAAATACCGGGGCGATCCACCCACCATCCCCGGGGGTGGAGAGGCCAGTTTCTCGGCATTATCTAAGGATCGACTTCTTGCGATCTTCAAACACCAGGCGAAAAGCCTTCCTTCTGGGGAGGATTCCTCTCGGAAAGAAAAAAACGCCGACCAGGCCAACTCTCCGAATCGTCCTCCGGATCGACCGCACGGGAATTCGCAATTTTCTCAGAGACAGTCTTTCCGCCAACGACTGCCAAAATGGCGGCCTCCAGGGGCCTCCGGCAATCTCTTCCCAATTGCCCGCCGATAGATTTTGTTTTAACTCATTATATGGAAAGAAGTTAAAACAATCTTCCGTACAGGGCATTTGGCACATTTTTTGCTATTCTTTATCTAAGGGTTCCGTGACAGGTAGGGTTGATTGTGGTCCACGGTTTGGAAAGAAATCCAGCGAATACCATGCCCACGATAACCTTGAAAATCCAGAACCTAGAACACCTGATTCGGGCGGCCAAGCGGATCACCCATGCGGCCGGATACCTCGAATTGGGACTGATTCCTCAAGCCCTCAGCCAATTGGAAGGCGTTAGCGATTTCGGGCCGTTCGATGCGGCGGCCGATCTGATCCGAGGGGAGGCTTTCCAATCGCAACAGCGACACGAAGACGCCGCCAAATGGTTCCGCCGGGCGGCCCGGAAGTTCGCCAATCCCCTCCACCATGCCGCCATGATCGCACTATCGCAGTGCCTTCAGGCCGCCCTGCAACCTCTGCAATCTTGTTCCTTGCAGGACAGCCAACAAATGCCTAATGGTCAGATTCCTAATAACCGACTCCGGCCCAATCCACCGCCTCAAGGATAATCCTAGGCTCTCCGTGTTCTTTCTACGGTAACGCCCCAAAGACCACCTTGCCCCCTAGAAGAGTTGCCCGCACGTGGAAACCAAGCGGGGCAAGAGGGGGGATTTTCTTTTCTTGGGCCGGGATGGCAGGAACTCCCCTTTCTCCGGTTTGCTTATCTTCCTTATTCTGACCATCTTTCCCGTTCGCCGATTCGAGATCGAACACCACCAGATCGGCGGCAGCGCCCGGGGCGAGCCGGATCGGTTGCATCCCTAAAAGTTGCAGCGGTCTCTCGGTTGCCAAGCGGATCGCCTCCGCAAGGTCCAACCCGGCAAATCGCATCGCATGGACTACGCCCTGGCCTACCGGCAAGGTGGCGCCGGCCAATAGCTCTTGCTGACCTGCCATCACCAGTTTCCCGCTTGGCAAAATCTCTAGCTCGCACAGATTGGTGCTATATCGGCCCGGCGGCAGGCCCGCCATGCCCGATAGATCGCTCACCAGCACACACCGCTCTCGGCCTTTGGCCCGAATCAGGCACTTCAGCACATCCGGCGGCAGATGGAAACCGTCGCCAATCAGCCCGGCCGTTAGCCGATCGTCGGCCAATTGCGCCCAAAGATAATTCCGATGCCTCGGCAGGATCGGATGGCACCCATTGCCCAGATGGGTGCTCATCCGGGCGCCGGCCTCGGCCGCCTGGTGAATCTGTTCCGGGCTGGCTGCCGTATGCCCAATGGAAACCACCACCCCAGCAGCCGACGCCTGCCGGATAAACTCTTCGGACCCTTCGTATTCCGGCGAAAGGGTCAGGATACGGACCCGTCCTTCGGCGGCCTTTTGAAACTGCTGGAACTCGCGCCAATCGGGCCTTCGGCAATGCGCCACTGGATGCGCCCCCCGGGCCCCGTCTTGGGCGGAAATATAAGGGCCTTCCAGATGAATGCCGGCTACACGCTCCCGAACCTCCGGCGATTCCCGACACGCCTGAGCAATGCAGCGCACGGCATGTTCCATCACCTCCCGGCTATTGGTGGTGATGGTAGGGCAAAACCGCACCATGCCGAACCGATCCATCGCCAGGGCAATTTGCCGGACCTTTTCGACCGTCAAATCCGGCGCAGAAAACTCCTGGCCGCCGTAGCCGTTGACCTGCAAATCCACCAGCCCCGGCCCCACCCAGGGCCAACCTTCCTCTGGCTCAGGCAGGCCCTCAGCCGGCTCCACCTGGCCGATCCGTTCCCCTTCGATCCGAATGCGTACCAATTGGCCGTTGTCAAAACGTCGTGCAATCAGTTCGTTCATTTTTTCTCGCCCTCTGGAGGCGGTTTTTCTCGACTTCTGGAATGGGGGTGCCGCCCGGAGATTACAGCAGTGGAATTTCCACGGCGACGCCGGATCGCCGGGCCGACACATAGGCACTATACATTGTTACAATGGCGTCGGCGGCCAGGTGGAGATCGCTTTCGGCCGGTCGCCCAGTGGCAATACTTCGGTAAAACGCCTCCATCTCCTGCGGATAGCCGGTCATCCAGTCCTCATCCGGCGAGGTGAAGTTCCAGCCCTGTTTGGTGCCGATCTTTTCCACGGTATAAATATCCCGGAAGTATTCCTCCCGCGGGTTGTAGGTCAGCATGGCCGTGTTGGGGTTGATGTTGCAGATCGTGCGGTGGTTATTGGCGCAGATTTCCAGCCAATTGTGTACCCCGCCCAGGACGATATCCGAGGTAAACACGGTGGCCAACGTGCCGTCCTCGAACTCCACGTGCATGAAGGCGAAATCGTCGATGTCGTAGTAATCGCAGCGGATATGACCGGCGTCGCGGAAGGTGGGTAAGCGGGTCAGTGCATGGGTTCGGGCGGTTACCTGCCGGGGCCGGATGGGCCGACCGTCTCTGGCCCTGCCTTCCACCCGTTTCAGATACAAGGCGGCCGTGAGCGGATGGCACCCTTTGCCAATGAGCACTCCGCCGCCGCATCGGGCCGCATAGGCGTAATCCACCGAATGCGAACCGCTGTGGGCCTCTTCGCCGTGCATCCAGAGAATTTGCCCGCCGGTCTTTTCCAGGATTTCCCGTTCTTTCTGGATGCTGGGGGCGTAGATCCAGTTTTCGGCGTAAAATAGCCGGGCCTGGCTACGGGCCTCGGCCTCTAGCAACTGTTGGACTTTCTCCATCGCCTCGGAGCGAGCCAACTCCATGTCGGCCCGGTCCCAGTGAAAATCCGCGGAACCGTCGCCGAAATAGCCAGTGAGCGGCTTTTCGCAAATGACATGTTTATTCTGCTCCAAGGCGGCGATAGCCAAAGCGGTGTGGGCGTACGGAGGTGTGCATATATGTACCACATCCACCGCCTCCAGCAAAGCCTCCAGCCGATCAAAATACCGAATCCCGCACTTTTGGGCAAAGGCCGCCGCCCGCTGGGGCGTGCGGGCATAGACGCCCACCACGTCCACATCGACGCCGGCTACCTTCTGCAAAGCCTCATAATGAAACGCCGCGGAAAAACCTGCGCCGATCAGGCCGGTTCGCACCGTCTTCTTGGCCATAGATTCACACCCGTTTCCAGAAAAGAAATATTAACCTCAGAATTCCCAAAGAAACCTTCTGAAAAGCAACATTTTTTCCCAGAGGAATGTACTCGTCAAGCCGTCGGCCAAGGATTCCCTGTCCCTGAGCCTACGCGGAGAAGGGCCCAATTTGGGGAAAAAGGAGAAGGTGGCCTATTACAGTTGGCTCATATCGATCGGCAGTTGGTCCCGGCGGTTGCCCAGTCGGCGGAACACTTCCCGATCGACCGAGAAGGAGATGCTCTGCACATGGCCGTCGCAGAAGACAAAGTTCACCCCACTGGCGTGTGCGGCGCCGAAGATGTAAGGATTGGTAACTCCCGGCGTGTCTTGGCGTGGGCCATAGAAGCTGGGCGAAGTGCTGCGGTACATGTCGTTATCATAGCCGACGTACATATTTTCATTGTCCGCCGAATCGCCGCCGGTTAAATAGAGGTCCGGATTGATATATTTTTCGCCCACCAGCAGGGTATTGCTGCTGCCGTCTTTGACATCGTCCAGGGTTATCTGGCTTCGTTCATAGGCGATGCCGGTATGCTGAGCCAGGATGCTGGCATGATTGACCCATTCGCTATAGTTCGGATTATCGCCGGTGGCCAAGTCGTCTGGGCCGCCGAAAAGTTCGTTTCGGCTTTGGTCCCCGCAATTGATGGCATAGTCGCTCCGGGCCGCTAAGGGAATCCGCATAGTTGTCGAGGTAGCTGTCTTGTAGGTGGTGTGATAATCAGGAAAAATGCCGGGCCGTCGCCGAGTTGGACAGTAAAAGATGGCAATGGGGGTTTGGCAGCGTTGGATGATCTGCTGGGTCCGGGCGTCACCGCTTAGGCCCATGCCCATATTTCGGACCGCTTGTTGTTCGATGTAGCTGAGGATGTTGAAGGCCCAGCCGCCCGGCTGTTCCGGACCGGTGCCCCGTTCCGGTTCGCCCACCCAAAGCCACCCCCACCCACCCGATGGAAAACGTTTCATCGCCTCATGATGGTTCAGCAGGGCCAGGCCGAGTTGCTTGAGATGGTTCTGGCACTGTGCCCGCCTGGCCGCTTCCCGCGCCGACTGCACCGCCGGCAACAAAAGCGCAATCAAAATCCCAATGATCGTAATCACGACCAAAAGCTCGACCAAGGTGAAACCATGTAGCACCGGGCGGAAGAGATCATACTCCCGGCCAAGAAATGCTCGTCTCGCCCCTACATAGCTAACCCCACGCCTTCCCATAATCTGACCCCCGTCAACAAGGCCCAACACCCCGTCGTCGGTTTTTATTGACTTTTGAATTACTAACTAAACCACCGGAGGCCCCCAGCTACCCTATTTTCCGGTCTTTTTAGGATGGGCTCCGTTTAGTTAGTTCTTCAAAGTTCAATAAGGCCCGAATAAACTGCCCCCTTGCATCTTCTCCGGATCACCTACTTTCCTTATTGAGTGTATCATAGCAAGGTAAAACGGAAAAGAGGGCAATTGCTGTCAAGAAGAGGCCCATTTTTCAGGTCGATAACCGGGTTTTTTCTGGAGATTTCCCGGCAGGTCAAAAAGGGCACGCATACTGCCATTCCACCGACGGGAGTTCTATTTTTCTTGGGGAAAACCTATGTGGCTGGGGTCCTCGGAGGAAGAACGCCCGTTGGAGACCGGGCGGCAGGCTTCGTGCTTGCCCCTTCCGGGGTTCACCGCACGATTTCCGGCGGCGTAGAAGTCATGGCTTTCCGCTTGTCCACCACATCCAGATAAAAGGCCGTGGGCGGCGGGTCGGGCAGATCGGCTTCCACAACGTGTTGGGGTTCTTTCCATTGGGCGGACACGGTGTGCCAACGGCGGTCTTGCCACCGACCGCTATCCAACGTGTAGTTCAGATGGGCCTCCACTATCGGAAGGGCGCTGGCTGCCTTGGCCCGGATGCGGCGTCCTTCCCGTTCCATCGGTCCCAGTTTCGGGAGCGGCGGGGCGCCTTTCAGAATACTATCGGCAAACAAGCCGATTTCTGCAGGCGCCCAGCCTTCGAAATGGCCATGTTTCATGCGGACCTCGATCCGAATCCATTTTTCCCCCGGCACAAGATCATAGGACTTTCGGTAGCTATCCAACGGATAGGCGAAATCGTTCGTTCCGTTGAGGAAAAAGATAGGGTATTTCACCCGGCAAAGATATTTCGACGGCTCAAACAGGGCTATCCAGCGTTCCCGTTGGACCGGGGCCATTTTTTCAAATCTCGGCAGCCAAACGCTGTTCTCATGGAGAAAGCCGCACCCATACACCGGAATGGCCAGGCGAAATCGGCTATCCACCCCGGCCACGATGCAGGTAAGATAGCCGCCCCAACTAATCCCGGTTAGCCCGATCCGCTCAGGGTCGATCTGCGGCAGGCTTCGCAGGAGCGAATGCCCCCGGATGACGGCTGCTACAGCATGGTAGGTCCACATATCGGAGGCGGTTTTCTCGTCGAAATCGGCGAACTTGGCCGAGTCGGATTGATCGGGGCCGCCGTCCGACAGGCGTTTCCTCTCGGGGCCGCATCCTGCCAGGTCCATCGCCAGGGCGGCGTAGCCGCGCGCCGCCCAGAGCTTGACCCATTCGGGAAAGGCCGTCCCGCCCCCGCCATGCACACAGACCATCGCCGGATAGGGTTTTTGCCCCGCCGCCGGCTCCGCATACACGGCATAAACCCGTGTGGGCCGACCGTGGAAGGGTTCTCCCTCATAATAGACTTCCTGCACACCCTGACGGGCCGGTTGCCACTGGGCCTGGGGCGTGCGGAACAGCGATTCGGTATCCCACGGCCCGATCTTTTCCGCCCCCACCGGCCCGGCCATCCAGATGAAAAGAATCAACCACGCAAAACCCCCGCCTTTGCTTCCACCTAACCATCGAACCCGACTTAAGTTCCGGTGCATAGGATAACCTCCTAGGGTGGCACGTCCCTCTGCCGAAAATTTAGAAAAATTTGTATATCTAGTCTTTGCCGAGAATGTCTACGGCTTTGCTTTCTTAGTAGAGCGGGAAGAATCCGAAGAGGGTTTGGCTGCCTTGGGGTTTGGCTGAGGCATTTGGGCATCGACCGATTGCCGCCATTGGTGCAGCATCTGCCGGAGCTGAGCGGCTTTTTCGGGCATTTTAGAGGCCAGATCGGTGGTTTCGCCGATGTCCTCTTTCAGATTGTACAATTCAACATGCATATCTTCGTAGAATTCGATCAGTTTCCAATCCCTGGCCCGGGCTGCTCCATACGGGGTAGCTCCTCCAGGGTGATAATGCGGATAGTGCCAGTAGATGGCCTCCCGCGGCAGGTGGGCCTGGGGATCTTTGAGCACGGGGACAAGGCTAACTCCGTCCATCGGCCCGGCTTCGGGCGGCTTGGGCAGACCGGCCATTTCCAGAATCGTCGGAAAGTAATCGACGCTGATGACCGGTTCGTCGCAGACGGTGCCCGGCCGGACCACGCCCGGCCAACGGACCACCAGCGGCACCCGCACGCCGCCTTCATACGCCGAGCCTTTGCCTTCCCGAAGGGGACTGTTATTCGTGGGGTTAGGCCGCTGGGGGCCCATAATGGTCAGCCCACCATTGTCGCTTGTAAAAAAGATCACTGTCCGGTCGGCCAGCTTCAGTTCGTCCAAAACCGCCAGCACCCGGCCCACCAGTTCGTCCATGCTCTGCACCATGGCCGCATACTGCGGATTACGGTGCTTCATGCCAGGCCGAACCGCCGCCTCATATTTCGGCACATATTCCTTTTTCGGCTGAATGGGCGTATGGACCTGATAGGTGGCAATATAGAAAAAGAAAGGCTCCTGGGCGTGTGCTCGGAGGAGGCGAACTGCCTCCTGGGCTAGCCGATCTGTAAGATACATATGTTCCGTATCCGGCGTCCGTTCCAGGTTGGGCAGTGGCTGCTTGCCCCGCTGATAGGGCCAATAGTAGCTGGGCGGCTGTCCCAAGTGGCAGCCAGCAATATTGACCATAAATCCCTGATCGGTCGGCCAAAAACCTTCCGGCCCTAAATGCCATTTGCCAATATGAGCGGTAAAATAGCCAGCTTTTCGTAGAACCTCCGCCAAGGTAATTTCCTCCAGCGGCAAAAACTTTTGCCAATCCGGAATCCGAAGCGGAGCGTTGGGCCGCTCATGCCCAGGAATCCAATCCGTCAGGTGCAACCGGGCCGGGTATTTGCCGGTCAAAACCGCCGCTCGGGTCGGCGAACAGACTGTACAGCCCGCATAGGCCGACCGGAACCGCATCCCCTCCCTAGCCAGCCGATCCACCGCCGGCGTTTCATACAGATCGCTGCCGTAGCAACCCAGATCGGTCCAGCCAAGATCGTCGATCAAAAAGAAAATAAAGTTCCATTTGGACGGTCTCGGACTGAGTTGATCCGTTTCCCCCGCCCAAACGGAACCTACCCACCAAAAGATCCCTCCCAGCCACGTAGCCACACCCAACCACACACCTAGCGTCCGCATGGGAAATTGCTTCCACCTTCGTACACCAATTGGAAACCTACTCCCCTAGCCCTGGTTATTCCAGCGGCAATCGCACCGGTTGACCGTCCTGGGCCACCGAACGGTCGATGGCCAGGCAGAGTTCATGGCTCAGGTAAGCGTCGGCAATGTTGCAGTGGCTTTCTCGGTCCTCCAAAATGCACTGGACAAAATGGGCTATCTCGGCATCAAAAGGATGATGGCTGACATCGGCCGAGTCGGGCAGCACCGTCGGCACGGTACTCCAGCCGGTCTGGCCCGGGAAAAGCCGAGTGGACCAAATCCGGTTCTCCCGGATGGTTCCTTCGGCGCCGGCCAGTTCCACCTGAAAGGTATAAGGCATCTGGCAATCCAAAAGGGCCGACACCTTGGCCACCGCTCCGCCCCGGAACCGGATCCAGGCGATTACATTGGGCGGATATTCGAATCGGCCGGTCGGGTTATTGCCCACAGCGGACACTTCTTCGGCCTGGTCAGCCAAAAGCCAACGCACAATGTCCAGGGCATGGCACCCGGCCAGCAGCATGGCACTGCCGGCGGTGGCCCGTTTGCTATGCAACTGCCAGGCATGATGGTTCGAAGGGATATTATGCCAGTAATCCGCCTCGGCGTAAAAAATGCGGCCAATGGCCCCGGAGTGCACCAGCCGATGGATCGTCTCGACCATCGGATTCCACCGGAGCACGAAACTGGCTAGGCTTTTGACGCCGGCCTGCTGGACCGCCTGGCGCAGGCTGCGAAGCTCCTGGAGGTTCAATGCGATTGGCTTTTCGACCAGGATATGCCGACCGGCTTGGGCGGCCTGGATGCCGTGCTGGGCGTGCAGATGACTGGGGGTGCAAATATCGACCACCTGGACGGCTGGGTCGGCCAGCACTTCTTCCAACGACTCTCGAACCGCACAAGTCAAGCCCAACTGGTGGGCCAATCGCTCGGCCCGCTGCCGATCCATATCGCTAATAGAGACAATTCGTACCCGGGGCTGTTTGAGCCAACTGCGCCCATGGGCGCCAGCCACCCAGCCGGCCCCATGAATCGCTACGCCAAGCAGTTGCTCTGTCATGGTGAGGACTCTTCTCCTTTCGGTTGAATCTTGGAACCTCGATAGGTTCATGCAAGTTCAGGAAACATCAGAAAAACACTTCCCAAATTATAGTCCTCCTATGCTTGGTACGGTATCCACTCCGACGGGGTGAGGCAATCATCGAGGGGGTTGATTTGTAACCCTTCACAGCCCGGAGAGACCTCCCGGCCCATTTTGCGATCTGAGTATCGCCGTTTGGGAAGACTGCTATCCACTTAGGCTGGACTCAGGCTGGACAGCCTGAGTTACAATTCGAGCCGACCTGTGAGCGGTTACCGTTGTTTTGGTGGACCGGGATGCAGGCTGCCCGGTGGAGTTCTGGCGGTTTGCTGATTTTGGCAAGTCCGGCGGTGAAGTGATCGTCGAGCGGTTTTCCTAGGTTCTGGGCGTCCGCTCTTGGTGGTTCTCTGGGGTTATGGTATGAATAGGATAGGAAAAATGGTTCTCCAGCGCTGGCGAGGGCGTTGGGGAAGAGGAGTGGAGATTGGCTTTTCGGAACAAGGAGATTTCCGGGCGGGCCGATCGAAGGGGAGGTAGCAGATCCGATGAATATCAAATCGCGCCATGTTCGGGCTTCTCCGCCGCTTAAGATTCGGGAGGTGGATTGCTACCTGGTGGAAAACCTGGAGGGGCGGGGAGGAAAAGAGGTCCGGAGTTTGGTGATTCAGTTGACCGGTCCGGACGGCCAGCAAGGTTGGGGGGAAGGCCCTGCTTTATGGTCCCGAGCCGAGTTGCCCAGCCGACAAGAGGCCCTGGCCGCCGTGTTGGTGGATCGTTCCGCTTTCGATATCGAAGAGCTTTCCGCACTGGACTTTTTGCGTCCGCCCGGATTACGGTCGGCGGTGGAGATGGCCTGTTGGGACCTGATCGGCAAGCGTCTTGGCGAGCCGGTATGCCATGTATGGGGAGGGCGGTTTCGGAGCTATGCGCCTTTGGGCGCCCGATTGCCCTGGTTGGACTCTGCCCAGAACCTGGGGGTTTTCGCCCGGGAACTAGCAGAACAAGGGTTCCATACGTTGGTTCTGCCTACGACGGGCCAGGTGGAAGAGGACGTGCAGCGGGCGGCTGCGGTTCGGGAAGCGGCTGGGGAGCGAAGCCGACTTTTCTTGGACGCCGCCGGCCTGTACTCCGAACCGGTCGCCCAAGACCTGTGCGCCGCTTTGGAATACGAGGCGGTTCAAGGGGTCGTCGATCCGCTCTCCAGTTCGGAGGTCTATGCGCTGGCTAGTTTTGCACGGCAGACCAGTGTACCGGTCGGACTATGTCGGATGTTGGGAAGTCTTGTTCAGGTGTTTGGCGTGGTGCGGAGCGGGGCGGGGGCGTTTTTGGTGCTGGATGTGGACCTTTTAGGCGGCCTGACTGTGCTCCGAAAAGCGGCGGCCGTCGCCGAAGCCGCTGGACTACCGGTTCTGCTTTATGAGGCCGGGGGGGTGGGGATTCGGTTGGCGGCCTTGGTGCATCTTATCGCCGCCGTCTCCTTTTTGGATCAGCCGTGTTTGACCTATGCCTATCAAGGCGGTCGTGAACCCCTCTGCCAAGGATTGGAGATCGTCGAAGGAATGGCCGCCGTTCCGGAATTGCCTGGCTGGGGACTCGACATCGACTTGGCGAAATTGGAAGAATTGCAGATCGGCTGACAGTTTCCCTCTTTGCCGAATCGCCCATGACAGAAGAAGGACTAAATGCCAGTTATGCAGCGTGTCGGCGCGTGGTGCGGCGATCGGGGTCGAATTTTACCCGCTGTCTCTGGCTTTTGCCCCAACCGAAACGACAGGCTATGGAAGCCCTGTACGCCTTTTTACGGATTACGGACGATCTGGGCGACCAGCCGTCGCCGGCCTTCCGACGCCGACAGGCCCTCCACCGCTGGCGGCAGGCGCTGGAGACGGCTCTCCAGCAAGGGAGGGTTCCTGCTTTTGGCGGTTTTGAAACCGTTGGCTTGGTCTGGAAGGACTTTTTGTCGAGGGGGCAGTCTGAGTTAGAATCGCCGACGACAAATATCCGCTTTTTTCCACCGGCAACCGTCGAAACCGTCGAACCGTCCGACCGCCCATCCCCCGAACCGTGGGAGGATTCTGACGGAGGGGTCGGCGCCGCAGAGCGAGCGATTCTTCCCGCTCTGGTCGATACGGTCCGGCGGTTTCACATCCCGCCGGTGTATCTGGAGGCGGTGCTGGAGGGCGTCGGGATGGATTTAGAGCCGGTCCGGTACGAGACGTTCGAGCAGTTGGCCCTTTACTGTCGGCGGGTGGCGTCGGCGGTGGGGTTGGCCTGTTTGTGCATCTGGGGTTCCCATTGTCGAGAAGCCGCCTCACCGGCTGTCGCCTGTGGATTGGCGTTCCAACTGACGAACATCCTCCGCGATTTGAAAGAAGACGCCCGGATGGGCCGGGTGTATGTTCCTGCGGAGGAACTGGCCGCCCTCGGTTATTCCGTCGAAGATTTTCCCCCAGCGGAGGCGGACGAGCGATTTGATCGGCTCATCCGGCGGCAAGCGGAGCGGGCGGAGATGTTTTATCGGCAGGCCGCGGACCTGTGGGACTATTTGGACCCCTCGGGCCGACGTATCTTCGGGATGATGTATGAAACCTACCGCCGACTGCTAGACCGGATCGCCCAAAAGCCGCACAGAGTGCTTGTCGAACGGGTCCGCCTGAACGGTTGGGAAAAACTGGCCTTAGCCCTCCGATGGACCGTGCGGCCCTCCCGCCGCGGGCTGCTGGGGAAAAGAGAATAGACTCTCTTCGTGAGCTGGGAATCATTAGGATTTGGAGATACTCCCCAGGGATCCCTTGCCGGGGAACGGCAGGTTTTATCTAAAGCTCCATAATCCCCCGCCGATCAGGCCGAAATGTATTAGTCTGCTAGACCTTCCTCTGCCTGTTTGTTTGATATCCGGGGCTTTACAAAGATGCGGTCGTTTGGCCGTCGGGGCGGTTTGCATCGAACAGGGTCTTTTTCTGGGGCGAACTCCAGGGACGCGGTTCCTCTTGATCACATGGGCAAATATGAACAGAATAGTATCCGGGAAATTTGGGGAACGATAAAACACCGTCCGATTTTCAAGGAGATCGCCTATGGTTGTTCGATGCCCAGAATGTGGAACAACATACCAAGTAGCAACGCCAGGCCAGTATCGGTGTGCCAAGTGTAAAACAGTGATGACGGCTTTGGAGGAGCCGCCCCAACCGCCGCCCATTTCTCCGTTGGTCTTCCGACCCTTGCCGATACAACAACGGATTCTGCCGACGAGCTCGCCCAGGACGGCGTCGGTAGTCGTCTCGTTGGCGGGACTAGGGCATCTGATCCTAGGGAGTGTGTTGGGGTGGTGTCTTTCCTCCTATTGGATTCCATTGTACATAAGTTTTCTGCCGTTCTATTTTTTGGGCGTCATAGCTATTTGTACTTTTTGGGGATGCTATGCGCCGTATCGTCTTGTGCAACTCACAGGAAAAACTTTCGATGGTTTGATTTTTTTACATGCGTTCATAGGTTCGCTTTTAGGAGTTGCGGTGGTTTTCCTTTTTTTAGAAGTTTCCACGTTATCTTCCGACCCCGTGCCTCCGGAATTTCGGGAGACTATCCTTACTAAAAAAGAAATCAGCTTGGAGATGCTTCTTGCGGGGGCAATCGCTGGGATGTATCTAGGCTCTATGGTCGGCTTTTTCGGCAGACTGGTGGAATACTATGCCAGGAAAAATTCTTCCTCTCCTTAGGGAATCCCTCGCGCTAAGTCGCGAACAAACCGCCGCCGCTCCGAAAGTCCCGACCGCAATAGAATTTCCGGAATTTCCGTAACATTGCAGCCGAGTGAAGAAAGCTGCCTCTGCCGCCTGTGGGAGAGGCCGGCTAGCCGTCAGGCTAGCCGGGGGGCAAGAGGCGACTGTCTCCCTCCCTTTTCCCCCTCATCCTACCCTCTCGACGGCCGGGGGAGAGGGATAAGGATAGGCCCACTGCATTCGGCTAAAATGTTACGAAATTTCCTTGGAGACAATCCACGCCGGACGATAGCGGAGGAAAGATGCCCTTCGGAAGAGCCCCCTATGGACGGCGACCTCGTTTCGGCTTACCTTCACTTCAGGATGATGGGAACAGACGACTTCATAGGTTATGGCTTCTTCTTCGATTGCGATCATTGGCGGCGGATTAGCCGGGTTGAGTGCGGCGGCGGCCCTGGCCGAACGCGGCCTTCCGGTCGAGCTGTTTGAAAGACGGGATCGGCTGGGAGGCCGGGCGGGTGCGTTCTGGGAACCCACGGCGGGCCAGTGGATCGACTTCGGCCAGCATGTACTGATGGGCTGCTGTCGGCAGATGCTCCATTTCTGCCGACAGACCGGTCTGGACCGATTCCTCAGGCGGTATCCGGAACTCTATTTTCTGGATCCCCAGGGCCGAACCTGCCGCCTCCAGGGCGTCTGCTGGCTGCCGGCCCCGTTGCACCTTCTACCGGCCTTTTTGCGACTGGGTTTTCTCTCATGGGAGGATCGGCTGAAGACTCTGCGGGGATTCCTTCGGCTTATGCGACCCGCGTCGCAGCCGGAGGACCTTAGTTTCGGCGATTGGCTTCGGCAACAGGGGCAGACAAGTTCGGCCGTTGAGAAGTTTTGGACTCCGGTGGTCCTGAGCGCCTTGGCCGATCTGCCGGAACGAACGGCCTTCTCAACGACGCGAAAGGTGTTTGTCGAAGGATTTCTCACCAGTCGAGACGCTTATCACTTGCTGCGGCCCACGATGGCCTGGGGCCAACTGCTGGACGAGCATTTGGGTCGGCAGCTCGCTCAAGAAGGGGTGCTGGTCCATCGGCGCACATCAGTTCGGCTTATCGACGGCGATCGCCGAGAGGTGCAGGGCCTTGTGTTGAACGACGGAACGCGAAGGAGGTTCGACTTTTATATTTTGGCGGTTCCCTGGCGGCGGGCGGCCGGCCTGCTGGCCCCGAACCTGGTGGAAACCATCCCGAACCTTGCTCAAGCCGCCCTGTTAGAACCCGGTTCGATCGTAACCTGGCACCTGTGGCTGGATCGGCCCATTACCGAGTTGCCTCAATCGGCGGTTGTCGGCAAATCCATCCAATGGGTCTTTGCAGGCCCCCGGGGAGAACGTTCTGGAGGAGATGCCTCCTCCGGAGGGAAAGCGGATTTGCCAGAGCGATTTCATGCCGCCTACCCAGCCCCACTTAGGGAGGAAAACTGCCAGACGAATAGCTCCAGCGATGGTTCCAACCCACGAATCGGCCCCCCGAAAATAGGAGGCCGGGGTTACTACTATCAGGTGCTTGTCAGTGGGACTCACGCCCTGCCCAGATCGTCGATCCCTCAAACGGTGGAAGAAGTCCTTCGGGAACTTGCCGAGATTTTCCCGGCGACCAAAGAGGCGAAATTGCTCGCCCATCGGCGAGTCCACATGGTCGAGGCGGTTTTTTCTCCCCGGCCAGGCGTCGAGAAAATCCGCCCAGGGCAAAAAACCTCTATCCTGAACCTCGCTTTGGCCGGGGATTGGACCGCCACCGGCTGGCCAGCCACGATGGAGGGGGCAGTACGGAGCGGCTACCAAGCGGCGCAGATCGCCCTAGAACATGGAGGATTCTAACCGGAGCGGGCGATCGTGGCAGAGAAACGCTTTCCGTTGGACAGAACAACCGGGGGAATTCTGGGGGATTAAGTTCCCAGAGTTGGGGGGGCTGGAGGGGATTCCTTCTTTCAGGGGGCCATATCTTTGGGTTGGCCGAGCGCTGGTAGAATGCACTGCTAGCATCTGGGGGCCAAAGTTCTGATCGCCGGAGCGAGGCAGGCTTTGGCTGGTAGGAGTATCCTTCAGAAGTTTTGCATCCCCAGACCCCGAACGGAGAAGGTCCAGAAAATATCCCCATCCGAATGGAGTATCGAACATGGGTCATCGTCCTTTTGTGCATCTTCATTGTCATAGTCATTACAGCCTGTTGGACGGAGCCGGACGGATTGATGAATTGGTCGAGCACGCCAAGGCCCTCCGAATGAATGCGTTGGCCCTGACGGATCATGGGAACTTGTATGGGGCGTTGGAGTTCTATCAGAAGGCCAAGGCGATTGGTTTGAAACCGATCCTGGGCTATGAGGCGTATGTGGCCCCCGGGTCTCGATTTCACAAGGAGGGGCCTGGGCAGAAGGAAACCAGTTTCCATTTGACCTTGTTGGCCGAGAACCGCACCGGGTATCAGAACTTGTTGAAACTGGCCTCTGCCGCCTTTTTAGAAGGTTTCTATTATCGGCCTCGGATCGATAAAGAGCTCTTGGCGCAGCATCGGGAGGGGTTGATCTGTTTGAGCGGGTGCGCTTCGAGCGAATTGAGCCGGGCGCTGTTGGCCGGTACCGACGCCGATCTGGGCCGGGCGGAACAGGCGGCGGGGTGGTTCCGGGAGGTGTTCGGGGATCGGTATTTTCTGGAAATTCAAGACAACGGGCTGGAAGTGCAGAAGACCATTCTCCGTCGGGCGGTCGAACTGAGCCGACGCACCGGGATTCCGTTGGTCGCTACGAGCGATGTGCATTACGTGCGGCGCGAGGACGCTGTGGCGCAGGATATCCTTTTGTGCATTAGTACGGGAAAGGCCCGTTCGGATACGAGCCGACTCCGGATGGAGACGAATGAATTTTATTTGCGAAGTCCGGAGGAAATGTATCAGGTTTTTTCAGGTCTGGAAGATGCGGCGGCCCGGACGCAAGAGATTGCCGACCAAGTGGAGCTGGAGCTGGAGTTGGGCCAACGGCATTTTCCCGTGTTTACGCCTCCGGATGGAACCAGTTCGGAGGAGTTTCTTCGGCGGTTATGTCTGGAGGGGTTGCAGCGGCGCTATGCGGATCGTCCGGACCGCTGTGAGAACGGCCAGTTGGCGCCGGAGGTGATGGATCGGTTGGAGCGGGAACTGCGGGTGATCTGCAAGTTGGGTTTTGCCAATTATTTTTTGATTGTTTGGGATTTTGTGCGTTTTGCCCGGGAACAGGGGATCGAGGCTTCGGCGCGGGGTTCGGGCGTGGGGTCGCTGGTGGCGTATGCGTTGGGACTGAGCCATGTCTGCCCGCTCGAATACGACCTGCTGTTTGAGCGGTTTTTGGATGAGAATCGGCAGGAGGCGCCGGACATAGACATCGACTTTGACAAGGAGCGGCGGGCGGAGGTGATTGCGTACGTTCGGGAGAAATACGGGGCGGAGAATGTGGCGCAGATTGCCACGTTTGGCCGACTGGCCGCCCGAGCAGCCATCCGAGACGTAGGCCGCGCCCTGGAGATGCCCATCCCCGAAGTGGACGCCGTAGTGGCCAAGGTGCCGGAAAAACTGAACATCACACTGGAGGAAGCCCTCGGAGAGAGCGAAGAGCTTCGACAGGATTACGAGACCAAACCCCAAGTGCGGGAGCTGTTGGACCTGGCCCGGCGGGTGGAAGGCTTGGTACGGAATGTGGGCACCCATGCGGCGGCCGTGGTGATCGCCGACCGCCCCTTGACCGAGTATCTGCCCCTGCAATTCGGACAGGAGAAAAAACATTCGGAAGTGATCACGCAGTGGGCCATGGGCGATGTGGAACGGGCGGGGCTGTTGAAGATGGACTTCCTCGGGCTCCGGAACCTGACCCTCCTGTCGAAAGCGGTTCGGTCGATCGAACAATCCACCGGCCATCGAATCGATCCCTATCGGTTTCCGCTGGACGACCGGGAGACCTTCGATCTGCTTTGCCGAGGGGAAACCAAGGGGATTTTCCAGTTGGAAAGCGCCGGTATTCGGGAACTGTTGCAACGGATGCAGCCGGACCATTTTCGCGACATCATCGCGGTCAATGCGCTGTATCGACCTGGACCTTTGGAAGGCGGGATGATCGACGAATACATCCAGGTCAAACATGGCCGAAAAAAGGCCGAGTATCGGCATCCCATTATGAAAGAAATCCTTGAAGAAACCCATGGGGTGATGGTGTATCAAGAGCAGGTGATGCGGATTTTGAATCGGCTGGGCGGGATCGGTCTGGCCGACGCATATAAGTGCATTAAAGCCATCAGCAAGAAAAAACTCCCGATCATCGCCAAGTACAAGGAACAATTTATTCAAGGGGCGCGGCGGCAGAACCTTTCGCGTCGGGAGGCCGAGGAACAATTTGCGCTGATCGAGAAATTTGCCGGCTACGGGTTCAATAAATCGCACTCGACGGCGTATGCGCTGATTGCGTATATGACGGCGTACTTGAAGGCGCATTGGCCGATGCAGTTCATGGCCGCCTTGCTTTCCAGCGATATTCCGATGCGGAACTTCAAGACAAAGGACCCGCTCGTAACGCACTTGGAAGATTGCCGACGGATGCAGATCGAGGTGCTTGGACCGGATGTGAATCGTTCGGACGCAGAGTTTACCGTCTATGAGGGGAAGATCAGTTTTGCCCTGTCGGCCGTCAAAGGATGCGGCGAAGGGGCGGCGTTGGCCATTGTCAAGGAACGACAACAAGGCGGCCCGTTCCGAAGTCTTTTTGACTTCTGCGCCCGAATCGATCCGGTCGCAGTGCATCGCACGGCGATCGAATCGCTCATCAAGGCGGGTGCGTTCGACAGCCTGGGTGTGAAGCGGGCACAGTGCATGGCGGTCCTGGAGAAAGCGTTGCAGGCCGGCGCCGCCGCCGCCGCCGATCGTCGCATAGGTCAACGGAGTCTTTTCGAGGAGTCCAGCCCCGTTCCCTCCGCTTCGCTCAGCCCCTTGCCTTTGCCGGAAGTCCCTGAGTGGCCTCTCCGAGAACGATTGGCCAAAGAGAAAGAAGTCCTGGGATTTTACCTAACGAGTCATCCGCTGGATGAATATCAAGAGATTTTGGAGACGTATTGTACGCATACCAGCACCGAGGCGGCCAAATTGGCCCATCGAACCGAAGTCCGCTTGGGCGGCGTCATCTCAGCCATCCGATGGGGCAACACCAAGACGTCTCGGCCAGGCTCTCCCAACCGGTATGCGATGTTTGATCTGGAAGACAGGGCGGGAGTCATTCGCTGCATCCTCTGGCCGGAACCTTGCGCTCAGTATGGCGCCTGCATTCAACCGGAGGCCGTAGTGTCGCTTACGGGCCATATCGAACGCCGCGCCGGAGAAGAAGGCGCTACGTTGATCGTCAGCGAGGCGGTCCCGTTGGAGGAGGCGCCGGCTCGGTACAGCCGACTGGTATGTTTGCGGGTGGAGGAAACCCGATTGGGGACGGAAGGTCTCGAACAACTTTCCCGTCTCCTTCAACGCTGGCCGGGAACCATCCCGTTAGAATTGGTCCTCCTATTGGCCGACGGCGCGCGGCTTCGATGCCGATGTACTCAAACGACGATTTCGCTGAATCGACAGCTACAAACGGAGCTGGAAAAGATACTGGGGCCGAAGTCGATCTCGGTCGTTGCCAAGCCAGCGAAAGGCCCCAATCGATCAGGGGCCTCGACAAATAGAACTTCGCCGCACTATAACGGCCGACTCCGAAGCTCCCGATAACAGCACCCTTCCGCGCGGATAGGCGGGGAGCAGGACGGGTTTGGGACGGCCTGAGCAGGTTTCTGGGGCGATTAGGCCGCCTGCCGATGATCTTCCCGGGATGGGTGGAGTTCGATGGGGGGCGTTTCTGACGCCTTCGGGGAAAACTGGGGAATCAACTCGTGGAGGACCTGGAGGATCGCTTCCGGCTGGTGGAGATCGGCGAATTGTTCCAACCGATGGATCACTGCCCGGACGGACTGAGGGTCTCGTCGTTTGCAATCGGCCAACATGATTTTCGGATGGGAGGTAGGAAGCCGAGTTTCGCCCGTTAGGTGTAACTCTTCGTGGAGTTTTTCGCCAGGCCGAACGCCTGTGAAAACAATTTCGATATCTATTCCGGGTCGCAGGCCGGACAGGCGAATCATGTCCTCGGCCAAATCGACAATTCGGACCGGTTCGCCCATGTCCAACAGGAGGATTTCCCCGCTTCGGCCGATGGCGCCGGCTTGGATGACCAATTTGGCGGCTTCGGGAATGGTCATGAAGTAGCGGGTCATCCGGGGATCGGTTACCGTAACCGGTCCGCCTTCGGCGATCTGCTGACGAAAGACCGGCACGACGCTTCCGGCCGAGTCCAGCACGTTGCCGAACCGGACCGTGATAAACTGACACGTCGAAAGGTCCCTCAACGATTGGACATAGATTTCCGCGGCCCGTTTGCAGGCCCCCATCACGCTCGTGGGATTCACCGCCTTGTCCGTCGAGATGAGCACGAAGGCGCTAACGGCTTTTTCGACAGCCAAATCAGCCAACTGCCGGGTGGCCCGGACGATATTTTTTACCGCCTCGGTGGGATGGCGTTCCAAAAGCGGCACATGTTTATAAGCGGCGGCGTGGAAAATGATCTCCGGCCTGTATCGCTCCAGGATATATTCCATCCGAGAGCGATCCAACACGTCGGCCAAGAGCACTTCAAAAGGCGCCTGGCCGCCCAGGGTTTGTAATTCTCGTTCCAGGAAAAATTGTCCTGTTTCCGAACGGTCGATCAGCACCAACTGGGAAGGCGCAAATTGGAGCAATTGCCGACAAATCTCCGAACCGATGCTGCCGGCGCTTCCGGTAACCAACAGGCGGCGCCCGTCGATCCAATGGCGGATATTCTCCAAATCCAATTGCACCGGCTCCCGGCGCAACAGGTCTTCGATGGCTACAGGCCGAGGCCGAATGGCCACCCGATCGGTCAAAATATGTTCATAGCTTGGCAGGACCCGCACTCGAACGCCTAACCGTTGCGTCTGTTCGACTAATCGGCGAACCTGTCGGCCAGACAAGGCGTCGGACAAAATCAGGACTTCGCCGACTTCGTACTTTTCGGCCAAGCGGTCAATTTCGTCCAAGGTCCCCACCACCGGCCTCCCCCCAATGCGAGCGCCCACTCGCCGGGGGTCTTCGTCCACAAAACCGACGACAAAATAATTCCACCGACCGTTTGCCCGGGCAATCGTCTGCAAAAGGGCTTCCCCGGCGTCGTTCGCGCCCACGATGAGAGTGGGTATTTTCCCTCCTACCCAAAATGGCGCCCAGCTCCTTTCATGAAACATCCGTCGTAACGCTCGGATGCCCCCAATCCCTACGACCGTTACTCCCCAATCTAATAAAAGGACGCTACGCGGGATGAATTTGGGAGTGAGCCAAAGTCGGTCGGCTAAGGCAATCATTACCCCACTGACCGTGGCCGCCTGGATAAGGGACACCAGATCATAAAACGTTACATACCGACTCCAACCCCGGTGAAACCGCAAGCCCCCAAAGACCATCAGCTTGATCAGGATTACCCAGGGCCACATCCTTTGGAAACTTTCCCAATTCCTCGCGGGAATATCTCCATCGAACCGAAGCCAATAGGCGAAATAAAAAATTCCCCCAAAAATAGGGGCCATCAGGATTAACCAAACCAGATCCCGAAGGATTCGGCCGAAGCTGTGTTTCCAGTCGGATGCTCGGGGGGAGCGAACGGACGGATACCCTTTCTTCTGCCAAAGGGGAGTAAAAGGACTCTTTTCCCAAAGGGGAGAAAGAGAATTTTGAGGTTCTTGAATGCCATCCATGACGGAAAAAATTAAACCGGCAAAAAGAAAAATAGATAACCTGGAAAAAATGCGTAAGCAGGGGGCCGTTGAAAGAGAAATCCCCTTGCTTAATCCTCAAGGACTTCTTAATTACCATGAAAGGGCAGCAGGGGTCAACCTCATTTCATAAAGCGTCGGCTTTTGAAGATAACCGAAGATATAAATTGTTCCGGGAATGATAAAAAAACCTCCTGGCGGGGGAATGCCGCCAGGAGGAAATAGGGCAAATGGGTCAAATAGAAAAGGGTGGTTCCACCGTGGAGGGGTGTGTCTTTGTTCTCTTTTGCCCTTTATCCGTGGGCAATTTTTTCTAAGCAGGAAAGCATGTACTGGAGGCTTTCTTGGGCCAGACGCTCCACCCCGGGGCTATAGTCGAACACTTCCACCGAGACCCACCCCTGATATCCTACTTGGCCAAGGGCCTCGAAGATGGGGATAAAATCCAATTGGCCAAACCCCGGCCCCTGCCGATTCGGGTCGTTGGCGTGGAAATGGGCCAGCAGCGGATGATACTGCCGAATCAATTGGGGGATCGGTATTTTTTCCGAACTCATCGCTTTGCAGTCCAGATGAAGCCGAACTTGCGGAGAACCGATCCGTTCGATCAGTTCCGTCGCCTCCGCCGCGGTGCAAAGGAAATTGGTTTCCGCCGGGGCCAACGGTTCGATGGCCAAAACGACCTCATGGTCTTCCAGGACCGGAGCAACCCGGCTGAATACTTCTGCCGCATAATCCATGCCCTTCTCCAAAGAGACGCCTTCTAAAAGGTCCCGCTGTTTGGGGGAACCGAACACCAGGATATGGCCTCCTAGGTCGGCGCAGAATCGGGAAAGCTCGGCCAGATAATCTGCGGTGCGGCGGCGGATTTCCGGATCGGGACTGGTCAGGTGGAAGCCCTCGGTTTTGGCCAAAAGCCAATGCAGTCCGATGATTTCCAGGCCAGCCTGATCCGCTTGTTTACGAATCTCATGGCGGGTGGTCTGAGAAATTTGGGTAACATAGGGCGCTACGGTAAACGGGGCGATTTCCACCCCTTCATACCCACACTCCGCCGCAAATTGGAATCCTCGTTCCAAGGGCCAGTCCTGAAATGTTTCATTGCAAATAGCAAACTTCATCGAGTTGGGTCCTTTCGAGGAAAACAAGGTTGCAGAAGACCTCTTCGACTCCCATTCGAGGAAGGATTCCCCCTTGAGCAGAGGGGGAATGCTCCGGGAGAGGCGGGAGAAGAATTACGGCTTTTTTTCTAGCAGGGGGAAACTCTCCGGAGCAGATTGGGAAATGGATTTCCGCCGGCCGCGGGGCGGTTTGCGGGTCCGTTGTTCGAGCCGGACACCCTCCATCGTGCTGGGCGCACTGCGGAGGGGGTCGGGTTCCCCGGCCAACGGATCGCCCGGCTGAATCGAGTCCAAGCGGGCCTGTATCTGCTGGGCATATTGAGGCGACAGTTCAAATCCGAGGAAATGTCGATGGAGTTTTTTGGCTGCGGCCAACGTGGCGCCGCTGCCGGCAAAGGGGTCGAGGACCAGATCGCCCGGGTTGGAACAAGCCTGGATAATTCGGCCCAGGAGTTGTTCGGGCATTTGGCAGCCGTGCCAGCCCACCCGTTCTTTAAACGTGCCGCAGACCCGGGGGAAATACCACGTATCTTCATGAGGCTGGAAGCCTTGGGGCAAATCTTGGGGCCGAAGTATCCACGTGTCATCCGGCACTCGGCCTTTGGGACAGGCCCGCCGATCGCCGTAAACCAATTGCCGGGCCGAGGGGACCCGTATCTTATCTTCGTTAAACACAAAGTGTTTCTTGTCCTTGACCATATAGAACAAATGCGCATGGGATCGACTAAACTTACGGCTGCAATGCATTCCGAACGTGTAATACCAAATTACCCAATTGCGGCAGACCAGTCCGAATTCCCGTTGCATGATCAGCTTGAGTTCCGCCGCATATTCGTCTCCAATGGCCAACCAAAATGTGCCATGCGGTTTCAGCACCCGCACGATCTCCCCCAACCATTGCCGACACCACGCTAAATACTCTTCTTCTTTCTGCCGGTCCTGATACACGTCGTAGGAGTAGCCGATGTTAAACGGCGGATCGGCAAAGGCCAGGTCCACGACGGCGGTTTCGAGTTTTTTCATCCCCTGAAGGCAATCTTCGTGGTAAATCCTGTCCCATGCCAAACTCATCGTCGATTTCCTCCTCAGCCCATCGGACCAGATCCTATTCATGGTACCGGTAGGAGTTCGAGTAGAGAATCCGGCCCCCAGAAAGGTCATGGCCCAGAAAAAGAAAACTACTCATATATCAGCCGGATAGGGTGTTTGGTTTCCCCTCTCTTTGGTGGTAATGCTGTGCCCCGGATGCTGTTTTCCCCTTAAAAAGGGGCTCTTAGGAATCATCTTTTTTAGGGGGATGGAAAGTCTTTGTTTGGGAAAAGGGGCCCCCTCCTGAGTCGGGGTTTTTCAGACAGTTTAGTTATGACCTAGAGTTGACTAGAGGAAAAAACGGCCGCGCAGTGGCGATGACTCCTATCTGGGGGGCTGCTGGCTTCCTTGCCCACCCCCGCCCTAGGAGGGGAGGCCGGGGTATCCCGGTCTGCCAAGGAGGTTCTCTCGAAACGCCTCCTGGGGTGGATGGGGATTTCTGCCGCCCAAACGTGCGGTTTCCATCCCAGACCGGAATACACAAAAAATAAAATGATGTGGGTGTCGGGGGAATCTTATGGTCTTGGAACTTTCGATCCCTGAAAAGAATGTTCCTCTAGAACCCCATGTACCGGCGGGCTTAGCCGAGGTACTTTCGGTGCTGGAGCGGGTTTTTGGTACGGAATTGGCTGTGGTGGATGGGGAGACGGGCGCCGTGGTGCGTTCGATGCAGCATCCCCCTGGGGGCGGCCGGTGGGAGTTGTGGGGAGTTTTGTGTCGGCAGGCGGCGGAGCATGGCCGACCGGAGTTTTTGGAAGACGAAGACCCCGTGGTGGTCTTTGCCTTTCCATTGGGTCGGTCGGAGAGAAGCCATTTCGTGGCGGTAGGGATATTTTTGTGTCGGCCGGTGGGGCCGGGGGATAATTTGGCCGGGGCCGCCGCTCTTTTGGGGACTACCGAAACGGAATTCCGTGCATGGGCGAGCCGACAAGTGGTCTGGTCGCCGGAGGCCCTCCAACGGTTAGGCGATCTGGCCGTTCAGTATGTGGATCAGATGGAGCAGGCGACTCGTTTCGAGCAGGAGGCCCAAAGCCTATCAGCCCACTTGGCCAGCACCTACGAAGAGATCAGCCTGCTGCATCGGTTGACCCGGAACTTGAAAATCTCTCGCAGCGACGAGGAACTGGGTCGGCTCGTATTGGATTGGCTTTTAGAGGTCCTGTTGGCCGAGGCGGTGGCGATCCAACTGTTGCCGGTGGCCGAGGGCCGAAGCAACCTAAGCGCTCCGGGTCGAACCCAAGCGGTGCTTCTGACCGCAGGTCAATGCCCGGTGGATTGCGCCGGGTTCAGCCGACTGATCAGGTATTTGAATCTCGGCGTGCCTTTGCAGCCGGTCGTACTGAATCGGGCCATCACCCGACGGCCCGATTGGCCGACGCCTCAAATCCGGCAAATGATTCTGGTGGCGCTGGTGGAAGGAGAAAACTTGTTCGGTTGGGTGGCGGGATTCAACCATGTGGACGACGGCGAGTTCGGCACCGTGGAGGCCAACCTGTTAAGTTCGATCGCCGCCATCCTGGGTATTCATAGCGGGAACTTGGAACTTTATCGCCAGCAATCGGAGCTTTTGGCCGGTATTGTGCGGGCCTTGACCTCCGCTTTGGACGCCCGAGATAAATATACCTGCGGCCATAGTGAGCGGGTGGCGCAGATTGCCGTACGCCTGGCTCAACAGCTCGGCTGCAACGCCCGACAGCAAGAGACCATCTATTTGGCCGGGCTGCTCCATGACATCGGCAAAATCGGCGTCGAAGACAGCGTGCTCCGGAAACCGGAAAAACTCACCCCAGAAGAATACGAACACATTAAACAACACGTCCGGATCGGCCATCGGATATTACAGGACTTGAAAAAGCTCGATAATGTACTTCCGATCATTCTCTATCATCACGAGGCTTGGGATGGCAGCGGCTATCCGGACCAGTTGCCCCGGGAAGAGATCCCCATGGGGGCGCGTATTATCGCCGTGGCCGACGCCTTTGACGCCATGAGCAGCGATCGACCCTACCGCAAAGGGATGCCCATCGAGAAAATCGAAACGATCCTCCAGGCCGGCGCAGGCCGCCAATGGGACCCCCAAGTCGTCGAAGCCTTTTTCCAAGCCAAACAGGACATCTTGGAAATCGTTCGACGGGAGCGCCAAGAGATTCCTTCGGGCTGGTTGGTGTCGCCGGAATCTGCCTTTGGCTCGGCGGCGGTATCCCCCGCCACCTAAAACTCTCCGCAGAGCCGAAACCGCGCAGAATGCCGGAGAACGTTTCTGCCGTCCTCGTTCTGGTTATCGAGAAGACCAGGGCGAGGAGGCGAACAAACAAGATCGCTCTCTTCGGAGGAAACGGCGTCTATTTCTCCGGTTGGATCCGCACGACCAACTCGCCGGCGTTATCCGAAAGCCGAGCGGGCGATTCGTTGATCCGAAAATACAACACGCCAGACGCCGTTGGCCTGAGTTTCGCTTCCAGGCCGATCGGAATCGGGTGGAGAAGTCCTGTGCGGGTCGGCTCTACCGCTTGTTCTGACGGAGCGGCTTCGGCAATGCGACGCCCTCCGGAAGAACCCGACCTTTCGGAAAAAGAACGCTCCTCGGAAGAGGAACCGAGGCCTTTCGCGGAGGCCCCGCCGCCGGATGAACCATCCTCTGGGCGCACGGCGGCCAGAAGCATACCCAAAGGTCGGCCTCGGTAATACTGGATGCTCACCCCCCCCGGCTCACACCACCAGATGCGGGGCTGTTGGGCCACCTGATACCGGCCCGAAGCGATCAGTCGGTAGGTGCGGCCTGCTTCCACCCGCCAAGCGCTCGACTGCCAGCCCCGATCGGCCTGCACCCGCACCTCCACGCCTTCGGCTGGGATCGGTCGGCCGGGCAGAAATTCGATCGCACATTGGCCGAAGTCATAGCCGTAACAAATCTCATCTACAAATAGTTTCCATTCCTCGTCCAGAAGGGGCCGATTTTCGCCCAGGGATCGAAAAAACCGCTGCGTAAAATCCTCGGCCCGTACCCAAGCGACCATCTGCCGAAATTGGGATTGGTACCGGGGGTGGTTGTCCAGAAACGCCGCCAGCGCCCAACACCATCCGTACAATTCATTTTCACCCGAAATCTTCGGCGTCATCTGGATCAACTCTTCGACGGAAAGCAGCCCTCGGCGCTGGGCCGAGTCCCGGACGATCTTCACCCGTCCCCACATCGGCGCCTCTTCCGAACTGCGGGGAAGGTATTTCACGACGAGTTTTCCTTCCTCCCAGCGGTGGGTGGCCAAAAGCTCGGCTATCCCTTCCATGTACCAGGTCGGCCCACATGAACCCAGCAGGGTGAGCATCAGGCCGTGAACCCCCTCGTGCAACATCAAATGCCGACGGTAATACGTACTGGGCTGCTCATAAATCCAAAAATCATAGGACTTGGTAAACCCGTTGGCGAACTTCGGCAACCCCTCCGGCAATAGCCCGGCCCGCCGAAACCGTTCCGCATCCCGCATCAGGCGACCGGTCATCTTCCAAGAGGCGTGTTTATCCGGGTCCAGGGCAAAATACACACAGAACGGCTCAAAGGCCAAATCGAATACTTCCGGCAAACAATCGACTTCCGGGTCCGGCTCCAGATCGGTGTACAACGTAAGATGTTTCCCTTCGAGCCGTCGAATCCCGGCGGCCGTGATCCGCTGCGGATCCGCCGACGCCCCGACAGGAAGGCGATCCCCCACCGCAGCTCTCTGAGGCTCCATCGCCGGTTCCCCGCCGAGCGATTCCGTCGCCTGCATTTCTCCCAGGAGCCCCAGTGCTGTCCAACTCCCTATGCAGAGGGCCGCTCCTAGGCCGGAGGCCAGCCCTAACCTACGCCCTATTGCGTGCATCGACGCCTTTGGTGTCCCAAAGCCCATTCTAGTGTTCCTTTGGTTTTCCTCGTTTTTTGGCCTTGGCCGCCGATTTTTCCCCCCACGGTCTATTGGTATTATACTACCTAGAACCATTCCGCCGAATGGAAAGCGGTACGTGTCGGCCTCTCTCCCTCGGCGGTTGAGCGTCCAAGGAAACCAGGAGCAAACGTCGAACCCTTTCCGCGAAAACAACGTATTTTTTTACCAGGGATGGTCTTTTTCCTTCCTTTGGGATAAATGTCGTATAAATTGGCTAACCTCCTTTGGTGTGTTGGGTGTTCAATAGGGCGGCAATGGTGGATATTATGAGCAAAACCTTTTTCAGCATGATACGGCGACCTATCGGCCAGCTTGGGATGGGTATGGGAGGACTGGCTCTTCTGGCAGCGGCTGCGGCGATCTGGGGATGCCAATGGCTGAGTTCTCCCGAGGTAGTGGTTTACACCACTTTAGACAAGGAATTAGTGGAACCTATTTTCCAGAAGTTTACCGAAAAGACCGGGATTCCGGTCGTTTGCCGAAGACCGGAAGATGGCGCCGCCCCGAAGGCCCTTGGGGACGCTGTTTTGGACGAACGAGGCCGACCGATCTACGACCTGGTTTGGCACGCCGAGCCGGTCCAGATGGCCCTCCTCCGCCAGCAGGACCTTTTGGCCGCCTACGATTGGCCGGACACCCAGCGGTTTAGCCAATGGGCCAAATCGCCGGACGGCCGATGGCACGGCTTGGCCGCCCGCGCGAGGGTGCTGTTGCTTTATAGTCCGGCCTTTCAAGACAAAAAACCAGACCAAACGCCCAGTTCCATTTTGGACCTGGCGGATCCGAAGTACCGGGGCCGAGCGGCCATGGCGGGCATGGGCAGCCCAACAGCCGCCGCTCATCTGGCCTGCTTGTTCGCCCTGTGGGGGCCGGAACGGGCCAAACAATTCCTCAGCCAACTCCGGGAAAATCAGGTGCAGCTTTTTGGTTCCGAAGCCGAAACCGCCCGCCAGGTCGCCGAGGGACGCTGCCTGCTGGCCCTCACCGATTCCGATCAGGCCATCCGCCAGATCGAAAACGGCAGCTCTGTCCGACTCGTCTATCCGGACCAACGGGAAGACCAATCCGGCACGTTGTTTTTCCCCACCACCATAGCCATTTTCCGCCGAGCCGCCCACCCTGACGCCGCCCGCCAATTGGCCAACGTTCTCCTCTCGCCCGAAGTGGAAACGCTCCTTGCCAACGGTCCGGCCGCCCATATACCGCTCAACTACGAAGTTACCGCTCTCTCCCGGATCCGCGGCCCGGATGACATCAAGGCGATCAAAGTCGATTTCCAAACAGCCGCCGGTTACTGGCCGCTGGCCGTCGAGTTTCTCCAGAAAGAGGTCCTTCCAAATCATTAGTCAGCCCTAGGAGGAAACGCAGCGATGGATGTAATGACCGCAATGTTGACCCGCCGAAGTGTGCGAAAATACGAAGCCCGACCTGTGCCGCCGGAACTGATCGAAAAGTTGCTCCGGGCCGCCATGCAAGCCCCCAGCGCCCGAAACGCCCAACCGTGGGAATTTGTTGTCTTAGACGACCGGAACCTGTTGGCGGAGATTCCCAAAATTTGTCCCAACGCCCCGATGGCAGCCCATGCCCCCCTGGGAATCCTCGTGTGTGGCAATTTGGACCTGGAAAAATCCGAAGGCTTTTGGGTGATCGACTGCTCGGCGGCCATTCAGAACATGCTCCTGGCTGCTCACGGCTTGGGATTGGGAGCGGTCTGGTGCGGCATCTATCCCCGGCAGCCTCGGGTGGATGGCATCCGCCAGTTGCTAGGCATCCCGGAGCGGGTGATTCCTCATAGTCTGGTGCTTGTCGGTTATCCTGGCGAATCCCCCCAACCGGAGGATCGGTATCGGCCTGATCGGGTCTATAAAAACCGATGGGGCCAAACGGGATGAAGACGGGCTGTCGTGTCGGTTTTCGCGAGAGATACGCCCCCCAAAACGCTCCTCTTTTTAAGGAGACTCTCTCATGGCCGCCTTTTTCCTCCACGCCAAGGCTGCTCGGACGGGGGATAGGAAAGGAAAAGCTCCCTCAGCAGACTTCTTTCACCTCCACCTCGTTGATCGACTCATCCCCCTGAGGGGAAGAAACTCCTCCCTACGAAAGAATCCTTCCGTTGTTTGGTGGGGGCTTTTGGGGATGATCTTTTGGTGGGGGGCCAACGGGGGTTGGCCGGCCTCTGCCAGCGGCTTCGCCGAGCCAACGGAACAACCTCCCCATCCCAAGGAACAACCTTCCAAGGACTGGAAAATTGACTGCCCCAAAGAGGGGGACCACCTCAAAATTATCCCTCAAAAAGAAGGCGTCCTGCTGGAAATCTCCTCCGAAAGGGGCATCGGACAGGCCAGCATTGAACGGATTGGCGGCCCTTGGCCAAAGCCGCTGATCCTTCGGCTCCGTTTGCGGGGTTTGGAATCGCTGCGGGTGGAGGCGGGCCAGTGGGGGTTCGAGGCTTCGGTGATGAGCTATCCGCCCTACAAAACCCGGTTGCGAGTGCATGGCCCCGACCCGATGCCGCCGGTGGATAGGAAAAGTCCTTATTGGGTCGAAGTACGGATGCTCGATGCGGACGGCAAACCTACCTCGAAACTCCCACCGGAAGGGGGGTATTTTGAGGTGGTTATCCCCCCCGCCTTTTTAGAAAAATCCCCAAAAAAACTGCAAATTCATTGGATCGACTTCTATCGGGAGTAGGGGGGGATTGCCACTTACAGGGGGGCGTGAGGATACCTTTTTCAAACTTCTTCCGCTCGCCTTCGCAACATGAATGTCTTGCTCCTCATGGGAAGGGGACAAGGAGCCGATTGCGTTGTGGGCCGTCAACCACTATAGCTTGAAGCTACCTCATTCAGTTCATGATTCTAGCACAAGCGGTTGTAGGTCGGAGGCGATGCCGCAACCGGCTCTGGGGGGAAAGACTTCGATCTGGTTCTTTTAGGGGGCCGGAGGTAAAATATCTTTTGGGGATCGTCGCATATCGTGGACCAGGAAAGACTTTTAAGTTCTTGTGCGCCAAGGAGTTAGAGCAATCGCGATTCAAGGCGCCGCCACATGCTCTGAAAATCCCTACCTGCCGGGCAGATAGAAAGGAGCTTCTGGGCACTGTTGGAATGGCCAGAACAGTCAGACCACTGTTTCGAGGAACAACCTATGGGCATCTATGAGACGACGATGACAAAGATACGCCAGTTGCCAGAATCGCTTGTTCAGGAAGTGAGCGACTTCATCGAGTTCTTATTGACAAGACACGACAGCACACGATGGCAACTTTGGAATCAGTTTACCGAGGGGATGGAGTTTTCCGAAGCCGGTTTCTCCGACTACTTGCCAAACCTTGAAGACTACGAAAATCGTCTGGCAGCCGGAGAAATCCAATGGTAACCATTCATCGTGGCGATGTGGTCTTATGCGATCTGAATCCCGTAGTAGGCACAGAACAGGCCGGGGTGCGCCCGGCCGTCGTCCTCCAAGTGGACCGCGCCAATGCAGCGAGTCCCCATACCATTATCGCCCCGTTTACTACAAAAATTCGTCAGGCGATGTTGCTGTCGCATGTCCAGGTTCCAGCGGGGGTAGGCGGCTTGACTCAAGATTCCGTTCTGCTTTGTGAGCAAGTTCGCGTCATTGACAAGCGTCGGATCATCAAGGTTCTAGGACGTCTGGATACCCCGTATCTGGAACAAATTTCCAAAGCATTATCTGCCATTCTCGGTTTATAAAAAATGAGGAATCCAGGACGCGAATGCTTCTTGGCGACCGCTTGGTTTTTCTAGATCGGATGGATTCGCCGGTTTCGGCCATAACGCATTGGCAACAAAGAGGTTAAGACCATGACGCGAAGGATGCTTTGGGCGGTAGGATGGACCGTGGTAGGTTTTCTGGGGGGGATAGGGGTGATGGGTTGGTTGCTGTGGGCAGAGCGGGGAAAGCCGGTGGCTGCCCAGGAGGTCCAGCCGTTGCCTCCGCCGACCGGCGGGGGCTTTCTCGGCCAACCTGTTCTTCCACCTGTTGGCGTCCCCGCTCCGGCAAAGCAGGATGCGATCCCCAATCCAGAGGAATCGCCCGATCTGGCGGAACTAACGCCCGAAGAACGGGTGAATATCGGGGTCTATGAGCTTTGCAACCGTTCGGTAGTCCATATTACCACCAAAAGCGTCCGGGAAGGGGCGCTGTTGCTGTTTGCGGTGGAAATCCCCGCCGAGGGCGAGGGCAGCGGCGTGGTTCTGGACCGCAAAGGGCATATCCTCACGAATTGCCATGTCGTGGAAGGCGCCCAGGAGATTCAGGTAACCCTATTTAACGGCAAATCGTATGTGGGCCGGCTGGTGGGGCAGGACCGGGTAACCGATGTGGCGGTTTTGCGGATCGAGGCCCCGCCGGAGGAGTTGTTTCCGGTGATGTTTGGCGATTCCAATCGGCTTCGGGTGGGCCAGCGGGTTTATGCCATTGGCAACCCGTTCGGTTTTGAGCGGACGCTGAGCACGGGTATTATTTCCAGCCTCAACCGTACGCTTCCGAGCCGATCCCAGGCCCGCACCATTAAAAACGTCATTCAGATCGATGCGGCAATCAATCCGGGCAATTCCGGCGGCCCGCTCTTGAACACCCAGGGCCGGATGATCGGCATGAACACGGCCATTGCCAGCCGAACCGGCGAAAGCGCCGGCGTCGGCTTTGCCATTCCCGTAAATACGATTGCTCGGGTCGTGCCGCAACTGATCGAAAACGGCCGCGTGCGCCGACCGGACGTGGGCATTTTGCGGGTCTATCAGACGGAACGGGGCCTTTTGGTGGCGGCTTTGGCCCCGGGCGGCGCCGCGGAAAAGGCTGGCATCCGGGGACCTCAGGTCATTCGCCAGCGGCGTCGGCAAGGACCCTTGGTCTATGAATACACCACCGTGGATCGCACTGCCGCCGACTTGATCGTAGGCGTGGACGGCCAGAAGATCAAAAACGCCGATGATTTTCTAAGCCTCATCGAAAGCAAACAGCCCGGCGAGCAGGTTACCCTGAACGTACTCCGGCAGGGCCGAATGGTGGACGTGCCCGTCCGACTCGAAGTGGGAGAATAAGGGGCCTTGGATTTCCGGAACGGCTCTCCACGGCCAACCAGTTTCTTGGGCGATCGGCGAGAGCAGATGGATTAGCAGATTCTCGGCAGGAGTTCCCCGGCAGGGAGATCTAACAGGCGGCCGCCGCCAAGAGATGTGCAAAGTTGCACCAGGCCGGGATGCTCCCCGGTTACCTGCCCGATCTGGGCCGGTTGGCAGGCTGCCGGATGGGCCTGCATCAGTTCCAATGCCTTCCCAGCCGACTCCGCCGCCACAAAGGCAATCAGCCGGCCTTCGTTGGCCACATAAAACGGATCCAGCCCCAGCAATTCACACGCCCCAGCCACCGGCGTCGAGACCGGAATGGCCGACTCCTCCAGGTCGATTCCCACCCGAGCGTCCAGGGCGATTTCGTTTACCGCGGCGGCAAGCCCGCCCCGGGTCAAATCCCGCAGACAGTGCAAATCCGGACCCAGCACCGTGAGGGCTTCCACCAGATCGGCCAGCGGCGCACAATCGCTCGGCAAAACGCCTTCCAGTTCCAGGCCTTCCCGGACCGAAAGGATGGCGATGCCGTGTCGGCCCAGATCGCCGCTCAGTAGGATCACATCGCCGGGCCGGACGCGGGCTGGGCTGATTTCCACGCCGGGCGGAATCAGGCCGACGCCGGCCGTAGTGAGGAACAGCCCGTCCGCTTTGCCGCGATCGACCACCTTGGTATCGCCCGTTACGATCCTCACGCCTGCCTGCTGTGCCGACTCCTGCATGGACGACACCACCCGCTCCAGCGTCTCCATCGGCAGGCCCTCTTCCAGGATAAAAGCGGCGCTAAGCCAGCAGGGCTTGGCGCCGGCCATGGCCAGGTCGTTTACTGTGCCGAAGACGGCTAGTCGGCCAATATCGCCGCCGGGGAAAAATAGCGGGCTGACCACAAACGAGTCGGTGGTAAAGGCTAGTCGCTGGCCGTCGGCAAGCTGAATGACCGCACTATCATGGGCCGGTCCGGGTAGCAGGCAAGCCCCCTGCTGGAAGCTCTGCTGGGTCGCCGTCTTGCCAATGCCAAAAGCGGGCAGAAAAAACCCTTCCACCAGTTGGCGCATCATCCGCCCGCCGCCCCCATGGGCCAACTGCACCCGCTCATACTCGGCAATGGGCAATGGGCAGGAAAACGCCTGCTCTTCCTTTTCCGCCATCTGGTTTCTCCAGACTCTCTCGGACTCAGAAGGGACAGGAAACCGGCTAATGGGCGGCGGCGCCGGAACGGGTCTGGGCCACGATACGCAGGGCGGTTTGGCAGCGATGGGTCATGTCTGTCCATCGGCCGGCGGCGATTTCGTCCGCTTTGGCGATCCACGTGCCCCCCACCGCAGCCACGCAACGCAGGCTGATATACTGGGCCAGGTTGGCTTCATTGATGCCGCCGGTGGGCACGAAGCGCAGTCCCGTATGCGCAAACGGCCCCCAAAGGGCCTGCAACATCTTCACCCCGCCCATCGCCTCGGCCGGGAAGTATTTCACCCATGGGCAACCGAGGCTCAGGGCCTGTTCGATTTCGCTGGCCGTGGCCACTCCGGGCAGAAAAGGCATTTTCAGCTCTTGCGCCCGGCGCAGAACCTGGGGATTGAGTCCCGGGGCCACGCCGAACTGAGCACCACTTGCCCGGGCCGCCTCCACCTGCTCCGGCCGAAGCAGGGTCCCTGCCCCCACAAGCATTTCCGGCCGATGCTGCACGATCCGCCGGATCGCCTCCGCCGCCGCTTCGGTCCGAAAGGTGATTTCCACGATCGGCAGGCCGCCTTCCCAGAGGGCGTCGGCCAGCATGAGGGCCAAGTCCGCTGTGTCCAATGCAATGACCGGCACCACTCCATATCGGCCAATCCGCTCAAACACCGCTTCTGCCGAAAGCATCGCTGTTCCTTTGGATCAATAAAACAAGAAGCCAATCCCATCCTCACCGGAGCGCCTGGGAGAAAGCGCGTTGTTCCTTTGGACCAACAAAAACCCCCGCCACGCCCCCGCAAGGACCTCCGGCCCGATGCCTTCTATTCTGCCTAGAATTTTTCGATTAGGAAATAGGCCGAGATAGAAAATCGGCCAACATAGGAAATAGGCCAAGATTAGAAAAATAGGCCAAGCCCGGGATTCGGACTACCATTTCAGCCGAAGACAGCAGTTGTCATTCCCTCGCCTTTCATCTTGTCATCCCCGCGCATGCGCCGTCGTGCCACTGCCTCGCAGGCAATGGTGTAGCATCCCTGCGCAAGCGCCGGCGTGTCCTTCCCGCTGTGCGGCAGTCCCAACAATGTCATTCCCGCGCAAACGGGGATCCAGGCTTCTTGGTGCTGCCCCCTTGTTCCCCCTCACCCGGCGTCGCTTCGCTCCGCCGGCCTCTCCCGCCAGGGGAGAGGCAAATATACACCCTCTCCCCTTGCGGGCATTGGTATCTACACATCTCCTAACTGTTTATGAAATATAAAGATAGTACCAACCACTTTTTAAGAAACTTACAAGGCCCCTTTGGGGAAGTGCTTAGTATTACTGCGCAAGATTGGTATTGCATGAATTGATGAATTTCAGGAGTTCGAAGTTTGGCTAAAGTGGTATAGTCGCACGTAACCCTCTTTGTGTAAAAGAGTTATGGAGCGGATTTTGACACGAAGGAAACCATGGTTCCAGGACGCATTGTCCCAGAACTGTTGGGTCCGATGCGGCAGGCCCGCATGGACACCAGCAGCCCAAATCCTCCCCGACGGCTGCATTGGTATCTCCAGAGAAGGTTTTCGCTACAAAATGTTGTGGTTTGACGCCCAGACCACCCAATCTATTGCGTTTCTGAAAATGTGTAGATACCAATGCCCTTGCGGGAGAGGGTGGTTTGGCGTAAGCCAAACCGGGTGAGGGGGCCCTTATCGCCCCTCAAAGGCAAGCGGCGGCTTTCTTCCCACGGCTGAAGACGGACCTCAGCCCAGGCTACCAGTCAGGTTAAACTAACTTCCAGTGTCGGACAAGCCATCCCGCTGCGGCTAATCCTTTCCGGCCATGGGAGAGGCGGAGTTTGCCCACGGAACGGGACGGCCAGAGAAGAAGAGTATCCATGGTAATAGTGTAAATTTGATCATATAACCAGCACAAAACTACCCCCGATTTTTTGCAGCCAGTTTGGATGCGCGGAGGAAAAAATTGGTCGGGCTGGTCGCCTCGGCCAACCAAAAGCCGTCCACAGACCCCATACGCCGCAGCCCGGAAAAACAGGCACTTCGGCGATCTCGCTGAACCGGAAATGGACACGACGGGGCCGGTTCCCACCCTGGAGCCGGTGGATTTTCTTCCGAACCGACTAGAAAAAACCTTAACTCTTTGTGCAGAAAAGAGTTACGTCAAAATTTGCGGAAAGGGACAAAATCCGTAACCTTCGACGGGATAAACAGTTACGCCAAACCGGCCAGAAAAGGCCGAAATTGTATAAAGAAGGAAAAAATAGGCCCGCCTCGGACGAAGGAAGAGCTGGGCAGTTGGCCCCCGCAGCCGGTTTGGCTTGCGCCAGGACCCCCCTCACCCGGTTTGGCTTGCGCCAAACCACCCTCTCCCGCGAAGGGGAGAGGGTGGGAGACCCCCTCACCCGGCCTGCTAGCGCAGGCCACCCTCTCCCGCGAAGGGGCGAGGGTGGGAGACCCCCTCACCCGGCTAGCCTGACGGCTAGCCAGCCTCTCCCGCGAGGGGGCGAGGCGAAAAAGCTACCTTCTCCCGCCAGGGGAGAGGGTGGACATTTGCCTTTCCGCTGGCTATCGAGAGTCTCTTAGAACCAGCCGAGGGCGGCCAGACTGTAGCGGACCACCAGGCCGGCAGCCACCACGCTGACCATGCTCATCAGCTTGATGAGGATGTTGAGGCTGGGGCCGCTGGTGTCTTTGAACGGGTCGCCGACCGTATCGCCGACCACAGCCGCCTTGTGCGGATCGGAGCCTTTGCCGCCGTGGGCGCCGCGTTCGATGTGTTTTTTGGCGTTGTCCCAGGCGCCGCCGGCATTGGCCATGAACACAGCCACGCAGAATCCGGTCGAAAGGGCGCCGATCAAAAGGCCCATCACCCCGGCCACACCCAATAGCCATCCGGTTACCACCGGCGTCAGCAAGCCGAGCACCGAAGGCAGGATCATTTCGCGTTGGGCGGCCCGGGTGCTGATGGTAACCGGGGCGGCATAGTCGGGCTGCTCGGTGCCTTGCATGATGCCGGGCTTTTCGCGGAATTGCCGACGCACCTCTTCGACCATCCGCTTGGCGGCCCGGCCTACCGCTTTCAAGGTGAGCGAGCAGAACAAGAAGACGGCCATCGCACCGATCAGCACCCCGACCAGCACCTTCGGGTTCATCAGATGCACTTCATAGTAGCGGGCGAAATCGGGCATGGTGGCCCAACGGACTTCGACCAACGGGGCCTTGGTGTCCTTAAACACCACTCGTTTCTGGCCGCCGGAATTGGCCGGCTGTTCCGCCACCAGTTCATCCACTTTCGCCGGGCCTTTGGAGACATCCAGTTGGGTCCACTTTTTGGCAAGTGCCTCGTCGGCCAGTTCATCGGGGAAGACCAGATAGCCGGTGGTAATGTGGCCGGCGGCATCTGCCTTTTCGAGCCTTTGTCCGATGAACCGATCCGAGAGTTTATAGAAGCCGGGCGACGAACTGACCAAGGCGGATTCGGCCCACCGTTCGAAACCGACCCGCACTTCTTCCACATAGGCGGCCAAAAGAGCCAGGGCCGTCAGGGCCGCCGAACCAATGGCAAACCCCTTGCCGGTAGCCGCCGTGGTGTTGCCCAGGCTGTCCAGGGCGTCGGTCCGGTGCCGGACTTCGGGCGGCAGGTGAGACATCTCGGCGTTGCCGCCTGCATTGTCGGCAATGGGGCCATAGGCGTCTGTCGCCAGGGTGATGCCCAGGGTGCTGAGCATACCGACCGCGGCAATGCCGACGCCGTAAAGCCCCATGGCGAACCACTGGACATCAGTAAAGTGTCCTTGGGCGGCAAATCCGAAGGCCGCCAGCATGGCTATACAGACCACCACCACGGGGAACCAGGTGCTTTTCATCCCCTCGGCCATGCCGCCAATGATGACGGTGGCGGGACCGGTCAGGGCTTGCTCGGCCAACTGGCGGGTGGGTTCGAATTCGTCGCTGGTGGAGTATTCGGTCCATTTGCCGATGAGCCAACCGGCCAGCAGACCCGCCACTACACTAATCGCCACCGTCCAATACTGCGGCAGGAGCCACCAGGTCAGGATAAACGTGGCGATCAGGATGCCGAAAGTCGAGAAGTTGATGCCGCGGGCCAGGGCCTTGAGCAACACCTTCTGGGTGGCCGACTCCTCGGATCGGACCAGATACACCCCGGCAACCGAAAGCACAATGCCGACGCCGGCAATGACCATCGGCAGGAAAAGGGCCCGAAGTTGGGCTTCCAGAACGGACATGCCTTGGGGGACCAATTGGCCGCTGGCAAATGCCGCCACGCCCAGGGCCGCGGTGGCCAGGATCGAACCGCAGTAGGATTCGTACAGGTCGGCGCCCATACCGGCCACGTCGCCGACGTTATCGCCGACGTTGTCAGCAATGACGGCCGGGTTCCGTGGGTCGTCTTCCGGGATGCCGGCTTCGACTTTGCCGACCAGGTCAGCCCCCACATCGGCGCCCTTGGTATAAATACCGCCGCCGACACGGGCAAACAGCGCCTGGCTCGAAGCGCCCATGCCGAAGCAAAGCATCGTTACGGTGATCTGTTCCAGGGTCATCGCATAGCCGAACCAGCCGATCACCCAGTAGAGGATCGCAAACCACATGCAGATGTCCAAAAGCCCCAGGCCGACCACCGTCAGGCCCATGACGGCCCCGGAACGGAAAGCCACCTGCAGGCCCTGGTTGAGCGAATTTTTAGCGGCTTCGGCGGTTCGGCTGGAGGCCCAGGTAGCCGTTTTCATGCCGAACCAACCAGCCAAACCGGAGAAGAAACCCCCGGTCAGGAAGGCGAAGGGCACCCACTTGCTTTGCACCTCCATGCCGAAGGCGGCAATGGCCAGCAGGATAAAAATGACCACGAAGAAACCGGCCACCACTTTGTATTGCTGCCACAGATAGGCGTTGGCCGCCGTGCGGACATACCCGGCGATTTCGCGCATCCGGTCGTTGCCTTCCGGGGCCTGCATCATCATCTGGAAGAATCGCCAGGCGAACACTAGCCCGACAATCGAGCCGGCCAGGGCCAACGCCCAGGGGAACACAAATAACCAGGTGCTGCCGCCTTCCGCGCCGGCATGGGAGACGGCAGGATCGGCCTTTGGCGAAGGGGCAGGCGATGTCCCTTCGGAAGCCGGGGAGGCAGGTTGGGCCGGCTGGGCAGAAGCGGCCGGTTCCGCCGTGGTTGCCCATTGGCCCCAGGCCATACACATCATCACCACCGCCGAAGCCAACAGCACCATCCACCATCGACTCTGTAAAGTCCGAACAACCCGCGACAGCATCTTCGAGTTCTTCACCGCATGATCCTTTCTGGGAACTTAAGGGACAATCAAACCTTCTCAGAACAGTTCCGTCTAATAAAATCCGGCAATTTACTCCGCGGAATGGCGTCTGTCAACTATAGCACACGGGGAAATCCGGGGAAAAAGGGACTATATAAGGGCCGTTCCCTAAAGAAAAAATAGCCAATTTTAGGGGTTATTGTACCCACCAAAAGACTTGTTTTCAGAAGGGGATTTAGTCCTGTCGGCCCCCAAGGCCTCTTCCTCCGTTCCCCGAAAGAAGGCAAAAAACGAGAATTCGGATTTTTCCTACTTGGAACAGCCTCGGCGGGTGATTAAACTAGAAGATAAGGAACAGAGAGAAACACTACGCCTGACGGGGACGTGCGTTTCTCTGAAGTCATAGTCCGAGGCATTCTCAGATTGGGGAGGAAATAGTTATGCGCAGAGCGATTGGGTTGTGGACATTGGCTTTTCTTATGCTTGTCGGGTTGCCGATGGTGGTTGGGGCGTCTGGGCCGAAGGCGGAAAATGCTTCGCCCCAAGCGTCTGAGACGGTGGAAATGTTCCAGGCCATGCGGGAGGGCCGCATCGAAGTCAAATTCATCGCCAAGGACGCCAAAGAAGCCTCGGTGCTGATTAAAAACAAAACGGATAAACCGCTTACGGTGAAACTGCCGGACGCCTTTGCCGCCACGCCGGTGCTGGCCCAGCTCGATGGGGGCTTGGGTAGGAATTCCAGCAGCAGCACGACGACCAACCAAGCGATTGGCGGCGGTTGGGGCAGCGGCATGATGGGCGGCATGGGGGGAATGGGCGGTATGGGAATGGGCGGCGGTATGTGGAACGTCCCGCCGGAAAAAATCGCCCAAGTCAAAGTGCCGGTCGTCTGTCTGGAACACGGCAAACCCGATCCCCGGCCAGCCGTCCCGTATCAGATCAAACCCCTGGACGAATTCACCAAGACGCCTGGACTGCGGGAAGTGCTCCACGCGCTGGGCAACGGCGCGGTGAGCCAACGGGTTGCCCAAGTGGCCGCCTGGCATTTGCAGAACGGGATGAGTTTCCAGGAATTGGCCTCCAAGCAGATCCGGTTTGCCAATGGGAGCCGGTGCCCGTATTTTTCGCCCGCGGAAATCCAGGCCGCCATGCAACTGGTAACCAAAGCCAAACAAATGGCCGAAAAGCACCAGCAGCAAACTCCCTCCCCAAGCCCCGGCGATTCGTTGAGTCGCAATTAGTCCTCTCCCCACGATCAGAGAAGAGGTGCTTCTCCCAGGGCGGCGAGGATTCGTTTGGGGCAGCGCATCCTAAAAGTGCTTCCCCGGGGTGGGTTCCCTGTGGGATAGAACAGTCCGAAGAGATTTTTTGCAAGGATATCCCCTCCCCTGTTTATCTTTCCCTGCCCCCCTTTCCAAAGACGCCCGTAGGAGTCTTGCTTCTACGGGCGTCTTGGTTTTATGCTGAAGGATAGGGGGACGTTTTCACTGAGGAATCGGAGGCGGCGCCGATGGCGAGTCGATGGGGCGTCCAGACATTTCTCTTTTGCCTCTTCTTTTGGGTTTGGGGATGGGCTTTTCGGGGTGGTTCAGCGGGAGAGGCTGTCGGAGAGGCGGCTGCGCCGTCTTCCCAAGCCGCCGTTTCTGCCCAGGCGGCCGACGGCCAAAAGGCCCTTACGTATTCTTTGTTTTTAGACCCTGGATGGGAAAAAGCGTCCCAAGAAAAACCGCTGGTCATTTCCGTGCCGGGCATGGGGTCCACAGGGACTCCGATTGAAAAGGTGTTAGAATTGGCCCGCAAAGAGGGCTTTGCCTGCGGCCGGTTTGTATTTCCTCATGAGCCGATCCAGCAGACGGCTTGCCGACTGGCCCGGGCGCTGCGAGACATACGCGGCAAAGCTCCGAATCGGCGGGTCGCCTTGGTCAGTTACTCTCTGGGTGGGTTGATCGGCCGGGCGGTCGTCGAAGACCCGGAGCTGGACCCGGGCAATGTGCGGGCGTTGATTATGCTTTGCCCGCCGAATCACGGCTCGTTGCTGCTCCAGCTACTCCCTTGGAAAGACAACGACCCAAACGCCCATCCGCCCAAGCCGAGTCTCCATCTGCGAAGCTCCCCGTCCAAGCCCACTCCCACTGTCCAAAACTCTCCGAGCAAGCCGTTCTCAGAGGCCGACGCCACACGGACCGGCTTGGCGGCCGTATGGGCCGATCTTCGGCCTGGGTCGGCCTTTTTAACTCGGCTCAACGCCCGGCCTCGCAATCCGAAGGTTCGCTATACGATCCTTTTAGGCGATCGGGCGTACTTAGGACCGGAAAATCGAGACTCTCTCTCCCAATGGGCGGCGCAATTGCCTCGACCCAGTAATAACCCTCCCGCCAAAGAACCGCTAGGTCAATTGGTCGGCCAATTGGACGAACTCGTCCACGGCCGGGGCGACGGGGCGGTAGCGATTGTCCGCGGCAAACTGGAAGGCGTCCAGGATGTCCATATCTTTCACTTTTCCCATGTGGGGGTGCTCCGCACCGAGTGGGGTTCCCCGGAAGTGCAGCGGGCGCAGCAATTGATCCTGGATCGCCTGCGCACATGTCCGCCTTGACCCACCTAGCAGAAAGGCGTTCTCCTTTACGTTTTCGCTTCGGCCAGCAGGCGGGTAACTATTTCTTCCGGCACCGGCGCGGCATGGACATGGGGCACACCGGTCCGATTGGAGTTGAAGATCACCCATTTCAGATCCGGCGTCAGATACGGATGGGGGTGGGTGTTTTGACTCCGTTCCGGTTTGCTCTCCGAGGCGCAGACGACGGCCGTCTGGCCTGTCTTGGTCGATCCGATGACGATCCGGTACGGCGGTCGCCAATCGTCGCAGGAAAACAGCCGACCGCATCGGCTCACGCCCACATGGCTAAAGACGAACCCCTTTGCGCCGAGCACTTTGGCCGGTTCCCCAGGGGTAACCGTGAGCAGGTTGCCTTTTTGGTCGGCGCTGTACTCGTCTCTGCCGGAGACGGTAAGCAGCATTTGGCCGGTCGTACCGATCCAAGCCTCATGGCCGGTGCAGGGGGTAGTGTAGGGTTTGCCCACCTGCAAGGTGGTCCGTTTACCATCCGGCACGGAAAGCACATACAAGGTAGCCCCTTCTTCGCCTACCAGTCGTTCCAGTTTGCCGTCGGGGCTATATTTGCCGCCCCGATTGTGCTGGATCATCAGCCGATATCGAGGCCCCGGGTCAAACTGCGGATGGGGATTGAGGATGTACGGGTCTTCGTCAATCACCGCCTCAGCGCCCTTCTGTAAATCCAACAGCAGGATGCCGAAGTTTTTCCATCCTTCGCCCACTACCACGCCGCCGGCGTAATACCGCTCGTCATAGGAGACCGTACCCAGGGAAGAAATCCACCGCTCGTCTTTACGGCGATAGATCCGTTGGGGCTGGCCCCGGCCAATATCGACCCGCAGCACGTCCAGTTCCCCATTGCCGGTCCGTTGGAGATAATAGAAGATGCCTTTGGGCGAGACGGCTAGGCCATTGATCCCAACCACCACATCCAGCCGCTCTTGTTTCCAAGAGCCCAGTTCCACAGCCACCAGTTCCGTGCCGTTGGCCCGCTCTTTGGGCGAGCCGGAACTTTGGCTTGGGTTTCGCCGGGCATAGACGAAGTAGCGGCTATCGGAAGAGCAATACGGCACCTCACAATAGATGTTCGAATTACCGAGGTCTTCTTTGCTGATTTGGATGGGTTGGGGTTCTGCCGCCGCTCGGACAAACCGTGGGACGCCCATGCCACCGGCCATGGCCCCGGCGGCTAGGCCGGCCAATCGGCCCAGTGCGCTGCGGCGGGAAATCCCAGATCGGTTTCGGTCCGCTTGGACCTCTTGGGGAGGAACAGTTTCTCCCCTGGGACCAAAAAACAACTTTTCCGAACGTTTTGAGGAATGATGCATCGCTTTACTCCTTTCGGAAGGAGGATGATGGGAGGGATGTCCCTCGGAGGGGGGACGTCTGGCAGGAGGACAAAATCGAAGGCGACGCAGAGGCCCGTACCTTTTCCCTCCATGATACCCAATTTTCCATTGGGGAAAAAGCATCCTTCTCCAACCCACCTGCCGACGCCGCGAAATCGGTCGAATGCCCCTCATGGGGAGGGCAAGCGGCTGTTTCGGGCTGTCTGCAAGGGGGCCTAGACAGGTTACCTATACTTTTGTATCATCAGCCGTATGGAACCTCCTTTCCGTTCTCATTTCGAGCCTCTCCCGGATTCCGGGCGTATGGCGAGCCGACCCACCCCCCGAGGCCGAGGCGCCGCCATCAATCCGCCCAATCGCTTCGAGCGGTTCCATCAAGAGGCGGACTACGAACACCTCCAGTACGACGACGATTTCCTGGCCAGCCAGGAAAACCCCCAGACCGAGTATTTCCCCGACCACTCCCAGACCATCGTTACCAGCAACGACAGCCCGGATATTCCCTACCGCCATACGTTGAACCCGTATCGCGGCTGTTCGCACGGTTGCGCCTATTGTTACGCCCGGCCCACGCATGAATACCTGGGGCTGAGTGCGGGGCTGGATTTTGAAACTAAGATCATCTACAAGCCGAAGGCGGCGGAGCTGTTCCGGGAGTTTTTGTCCCGGCCCGGTTGGCAGGCGGAGCCGATTTGCCTTTCGGGCGTAACCGATTGCTATCAGCCGGCTGAACACCATTTCCGTCTGACCCGGGGGTGTTTGGAGGTGGCTCTGGAGGCCCGGCAGCCGGTGAGCCTAGTAACCAAAAACGCCCTCATCGTGCGGGACTTAGACCTCCTGCAGGAGATGGCCAAACGACGATTGGTGCACGTCTCGATTTCGGTTACCACGCTGGATGCGGAATTGGCCCAACAGATGGAGCCGAGAACCAGTCCGCCGCCGCTTCGGCTTCGGGCGGTGCGTCGGCTCAGCGAGGTTGGCGTGCCGGTCGGCGTGCTGGTGGCGCCGGTGGTCCCGGGGCTTACGGATTGGGAAATCCCACGCATCTTGCAGGCAGCCGCCCAGGCCGGCGCCCGCTGCGCCTGTTTTCAACTCCTGCGACTGCCCCTTACCGTCAAACCGGTCTTTCTGGATTGGCTCCAACGGACCTTTCCCTTGCGACGGCGGAAAGTGGAAAACCTCATCCGCTCCACGCACGAAGGTCGGCTCAATTCGCCGGAGTTTTGCCTTCGCATGAGCGGCAGCGGCCTCATGGCCGAGCAAATCGCCCAGCTTTTCGATACCTTCGCCCACAAGTACGGCCTGGACGGCGGCTGCCAGGGGCTAGATAGCAGTCAATTCCGTCCCCCCCGTTTGCCCGGTGGCCAACTCTGGCTCTTTTAACCCCCAAGACGCCCCCCCAGCGGAAGCCCTCGCCCCCGGACTCCATTGCCTCCCCCTGAAAAATGAAAAAGAATCCAAGATGTATCCCTCAAAAGAGGTATGTGTCGCTCCGTTTTGTCCCCCCTGTTGAGGGAGGTGGCTGGACCAAAAGACGATATGGAAAAATTTCCAAATTTTCCCACCCGGGGTATTGACAATACCCTAAGGGGAGATATTCTGAGAAATATCAAACTGCAGGCTTCATGATCACGCAGAGTCCATCTATTCGTGAGGAGCCGACCGATGCGCAAGCTGATGCTTCTGGTGGTAGGTGTGGTGGTTTAGTTCCCCATGGCGGCCCGCAGTGATATTGTCGTCGATGGCGATATCAGTGATTGGAACCCGGCCTGGATCTACAACGACTACCTGGACCCCAAACGCGATAACTCCGGCGAAGCCCATATGCAGCGTTGGGGCGCGGTGGTCATGAATGGATATCTTTATGGCTTTTTTGAGATGGATAAAGATATCTCCATCTATGCGTCGGGCACGAACGATATCTGGGCGGGCTTGTGGATTGATGTAGATAATCAGGGCGGCCCCGGAAATACGTCTTCCTCGTTAGCTCACAATGACGGCCAGCTTGGAGGCGAATGGAAGAATGTCTTTGAAGGCTTTGACATTGTGGCCAGTGGGGCGTCAATACCGGCCACTGGGGCGAAGGATTTAACTTCTGGGGCAAAAACGACGATTCTTTGCAACAAGGCAGCGCCATTACCGGCGGCCAGACCGCCTATGCCGGCAAGATCATTGAATTCTCCGTGCCGATCTCTGAGATTTTGGCCGAGCTGGCCCGTTATCCGGACAACGTAACCCCCAATATGGCCATGTGGTCCATCGGCGCCCGGGTGGAAGCCAGCATCAACGGGGCGGGGCCCTGGGGTGGGGACAATAGCGATGTGATCGCCCAGGAGGGTATCCCGGAGCCGAGTACACTCTGTCTGCTGCTGCTCGGCCTGGCCGGCCTGCCGCTCGTGCTGCGTCGCCCCCGGACGTAACTTAGGCTGTGGGGTAACTTAGGCTGTCCAGTAACTTAGGCTGTCTAGCCTGAGTGAATCCGCTGACTAACAGTCGGCGTTACGGAGAGTCGCCCGCTTGACAGCGGGCGCTACCCGGGGGAGAGGGCGGCTGACACTACTTTTGGGCGGTCATCTCTCACTCTTTGGAAGTGTTTCCCCCCGGTTGTTTCCCCGAAGCGAAACGCTATAATAACTTTTCTTTTAGGAATTGGAAAAAGTCTTTACCAGCCGAGAGGAGGCATGGCGTCTCCTCGGTTCGGGTGTCTTGAAGCATGAAGGAGTTCTATTGTGGCGATTCGAGTTGGAATCAACGGGTTTGGTCGGATTGGTCGATTGGTGTTTCGTCGGATGATGGAGCAGCCGGGCAAGTTTGAGGTGGTCGGCATCAACGATATCACCACCCCGAAAATGCTCGCCACGCTGCTGAAGTACGATAGCGTCCACGGCCGATTCCCAGGCGAAGTGAAGGCGGAGGAACAGGCACTGGTCGTGGCCGGCAAAAAGATTCCGGTCATGGCGGTCAAAGACCCGGCTACGTTGCCGTGGAAAGACCTCGGCGCGGAGGTGGTAGTGGAAAGCACCGGCGTGTTTCGGAAACGGGCGGCGGACGGCAAAGCCGGTTTCGACAGCCACCTGAAAGCCGGCGCCCGGAAGGTGATCATCAGCGCCCCGGCCAAAGGGCATGATATTACCTGCGTGATCGGCGTCAACGATAAACAACTGAAGGCCGAACACCTTTGCGTGTCGAACGCCAGTTGCACGACCAACTGCTTGGCCCCGATCGCCAAGGTGCTGCACGAGAAGTTTGGCATTGTGAAGGGCTTGATGACGACGGTGCATTCTTATACGAACGACCAGCGGGTCTTGGACCTGCCGCACGAGGACCCCTATCGGGCGCGGGCCGCCGCGCTGAACATCATCCCCACCACGACCGGCGCCGCCACGGCTGTGGCCGAGGTCATCCCGGAACTCAAAGGCAAACTGACCGGCATTGCCATCCGGGTGCCCACGCCTACCGGCAGCGTCGTGGACCTGACGGTGGAGACGGCCAAGCCGATTACCGTGGATGCGGTCAATGCGGCCATGCGAGAAGCGGCCGAAGGCCCCATGAAGGGCATCCTCAAATACACGGAAGAACCGCTGGTCTCCAGCGACGTGATCCACGATCCGCACAGTTCCATTTTTGTCGGCCCCTGGACCATGGTCATCGGCGACAATTTGGTCAAAGTGCTCTCTTGGTACGACAACGAATGGGGCTATAGCTGTCGGACGGCGGAACTGGTCGAACTGGTCGCAAAACTGTAAGCCGCTAATCCGACCATCGAACGCCCCGGGGAATAGCGACGATGTACGACAAGTCGGCCCTTATGGACCTGATGCGGGCCAAGGCGCTACGGTTCGGCGAGTTTGTCTTGGCCTCCGGCAAACGGGCCTCCTATTACCTGGACGGCAAACAGATCACGCTCGATCCGGAAGGCGCCCGCCTGGTAGCCGAGGGACTGCTGGACCTGTTGGCCCAGGGGGATTGGCCCGACGCCGTCGGCGGCATGTCCATCGGTGCGGACCCGATCACGGCGGCGGTGGTTACCATGTCGGCGGTGCGCGGCAGACCGGTGCGAGGATTCATGGTCCGTAAAGAGCCCAAAGGACATGGGACCGGCCAGTACATCGAAGGACCTGTTCAGCCAGGAGACCGGGTCGCCATCGTCGAAGATGTGGTTACCACCGGCGGCTCCTCCTTGCAGGCCATCCAGCGGGCCGAAGCCTACGGCCTGAAGGTAATCCGAGTGTTGGCCATCGTCGATCGGATGGAAGGCGGGGCCGAGGCGTTCGCCCAGCGGGGCTATCGACTGGAAAGCCTGCTGACGATCCGAGATTTCGGTATCCAGCCGCCCACCGGGGCGTAACCTACCAGCGGGCGCTGCTACAGATTCTACCGGTATGGACGTCTTTCATCGGCGTCCATACCGGTTTTTTTGAGCTTTAGAAGCTCTAACAAAACGGCCTTTCCTGCTCACCTTCCTCCAGGGAGGGAGAATAGGTCGAATCTTTTGGGGCTTCGTTTTGTTAGAGCCTCTTATGGTTTTTTCTCTGCGGGCGGTTGATTTGTCGGGGGGGAAACGCCCAGCAAGGTGCGGATGGCTTCTTTGAGCACGTGTTCGGCTTTCGGCGCCAGGTTGGAAGCGCTGGGTTCGTAGCCGCCCTCCTTATACGAGGCTTCCGTACAGATGTAACTTGGGCCGCCCTCTCCATACGAGGCCACGGCCAGGAACCGGTCCGGGAGCAAGCTCTGGGCGTACAATTGGAAGTCGATCATGCATTCGCCGGGCAGGTGGAGAATCCAGGCCGGGCCAATTTTTGCTAAACTAATGTCAATAGGCCTTTCCGCCCGTTCCGCATAAGCCACCCGACAGGCCGCATAAATCCGGGGTAACATCGGGGCCTTCGTATCTTCTAAATTCCGGCGGGCTTGTTCCATCAGGTGATCGGTGCGGGGCGGCAGTTTCACCGGCAAGCTTTTCCACTGGATCTGTTCGGCCGGTTCCCACCGGGTGGCTGCTATCGACTCCTCCATCGCCTTATAAAGCCGTTCGGTCAAAGCGTCTCGGGCTTCTCGGGTGGCGTCGTTGTACTTGCCCATCGCCACATCGCCTGCACAGCCGGTAAAATAAATCTGGAACACGCCTTCCTTCTTCTCCAGCCGTTGACGGGCAAAGCCGGGCACATCGCTCGAAGCTCGTGGATCGGAGTAAAAACTCTGCGGATGCGTCGCATAATAATGGAGCCGAGCCAGCACCTTATCTCCCCGAGCCAGGGAGATGGTCTTCAGGTAGGGGTCGATTTGGCCTTCTGGTTCGGCCCGCAGAGCCGGATCTTTGCAGGAGCTCATCCGGCCAACGATTTTGCCGTCCCGAAGGATCCGGCGATTGGAAGCCACCTGGTGGACCTTGGCCTGTCCCAGGCCCACCCGGTCGAACGGTTCCAGTCGATCCAGGGCTTCTTTGGCGGCCTGAGCAAGCCGATCCGTGGCCTGGTCCCAAAACGCCATATCCACATAGGGCGGCGGATCCGGATACTTGTTCAAAAGCCGCTGGGCGTCGGCGTTCAAATGCGGCGCCGTATGCTGATGCACCGAATGGACGGCGACACGATCCATCGAGGTTCCCACGGCCTTGGCCAGTTTTTCGCGAAAGAGGTCATACGAGGCGTCGGCTAATACGCAAAAATCCACAGCACAAAGCACATAGCGCTGCTGGCCTGCCTGGAGCACCACTCCCTTGGCCAGCAGCGGCTCTTCGATCACTTTCAACGGCTTATAACTCGGATAGATCGGTTTGCCCAGCGGCGGCGTCATATCAGCGCAGAAGGTAGCCACTTTCAACTCGGTAGGGGTTTGCTCGGTCTGTTTTGCGGCGGCTACTTTTTCCTTACGTTCAGCACTTCCTTCTTCGGCCAACAGCACCAGGCCCAATAGAAAACTCCCCAAAGCCCCAAAGAACCCAAGCCGCTTGAATAGAGTGTTCATAGATACATTCCCCCATATTGCCAACCAATTTTTCTCCTGCCATCTCTATGATAGTTAAGAATAGTCCCCCTTCCTCCGAAAAGCAACCTTTCCCCAGGCCCCTTCTGCTCAAAACTCCAAGAGGTCCTTTTGCCTCTCCATTGCCCTCTTGGTATCCCCAGGATAATATTTTTAGAAAATCCATTGCAAGCAGTTTGGCGACGGAGGCTGTTTCGATGCATTATCCCTGGTGGTATGTGCCGCATGTTACCGGCCCGATGCTCATCGCCCTGATTGCTACGGTGCACGTGTTGGTGGCCCATTATGCGGTAGGCGGTGGATTTTTTCTGGCCGTTGAAACCAGCTTTGCCTACCGGACCGGCAACCAGGCCTATCTGGCCTATCTACGCCGACATGCCCAGTTTTTTATCCTGCTGACGGTGGTCTTCGGGGCCATTACCGGGGTGGGTATCTGGTGGACTATTGGCCTGGCCTCTCCGCTAGCCACCCAGGTGCTGATCCAAACGTTTGTCTTTGGGTGGGCAATGGAATGGGTGTTTTTTGTGTTGGAGATTGTTTCGGCGTTTGGGTTCTTTTACTTTTGGGGCCGATTGCCGCCGGCCGTCCATAAAGCGTTTGGATGGATTTATGCCTGGGCCGCCTGGATCAGTCTGGTGCTGATTACCGGGATAACCGGCTTTATGCTCAATCCGGGCCGTTGGCTGGAGGCGGAATATCGCACCTTCTGGACGGGCTTTTTCAATCCGCAGTTTCTGCCGCAGGTAGTGGCCCGCACCGGTGGGGCGTTGCTTTTGAGTTCGTTGTATGTGTATCTTCATGCGGCCTGGGTGCTTCGGCAGGATGCGGCTCTGCGGGAGCTGGTGGCTCAGCGGTCGGCCCGACCGGCGCTGTGGGGAGCGGGCTTGCTGCTGGTAGGGGGCGGCTTGTGGGCCGCCTTTTTGCCCCCCTCCGCACAGGCCGTCATCCCCGCCGCCGCTGCGCTGAATATCCTCATGGCCTTGGCCGGCGGGGTTTCTGGCCTGGT
>JAKPGL010000201.1 GCA_029550925.1 Planctomycetota bacterium | reverse complement strand
CCGGGGGGCGTTTCGGGAGAAACGGTTTCCGAAGGGTGGCCTCCGGGGCTTCCCCCTTTAGGTCTGGAAGGGTATTGTCCGGTGGAACTGGTGGAAAAACGTCGGTGGGTGCTAGGGACGCATCCTTGGGGCGTGATCCATCAGGGACGGACCTATATGTGCGCCGGCCCCGAAGAACAGAAGCGGTTTTTAGCCAATCCCGATCGTTATGCCCCTGTTTTATCCGGCAACGATGTGGTGCTCTCGGTGGAACGAGGAATGAATCAGCCAGGCCGACGAGAATACGGCATCTTTTATCGGGGCCAGGTCTATCTGTTTACGGACCAAACCACCTTGGACGCCTTCCGGAAAAATCCACGCCGGTACCTGGACGCCATTTCGGGCGCACCGGCGTCGGAGACCGCATCGCGGCGATGAAGGGCTGAAACGATTTCTCCGCCCCAACGGCTAGAGGCCCTGCGGTAGAGGCAAACAGCGCCGGGCGATCTCCTGAAGAGATTATTTTCCTTCGACCAATCGGCTCAAGCGGACCACCTGACAGCGGACGGCTTCTAGGCTGGGATTGAGTTTCAAAGCCCGGCGGAAGCTCTCCAGGGCCGAGCGGGGATTGTTGAGCCGAAGGTAAGCATGGCCCATGCCGGTAGCGGCGGCAAAGTGATACGGATTTAGCTCCAGAGTTTGGCAGCAGTCTTCGATCGCGCCGGCGTAATCTTCCATGCCAAAGCGGGCAATAGCGCGCTGGTTCCACACCTCGGCCAGCCAAGGGGCTTCGGCGATTAACTGGCTGGCCCGTTGCGCCGCCTCTTGATAGCGTTTGGCCTGATTCAGCCGAACAAGCACCGCTATCATTTCCTGTTGTTTCGGCGTGCCGGTTCGACGCCAAACGGAACGGATGCCGTTTTCGGCCAACATGCGCACCGTTCGGTCGTCGTCGTGCAAGGCCCGCCCCATCGTGGCGTTGACCTCATAATCGCCCAAAAATCCCAAGGCAAGCACCGCAGCCCGACGGATATCCCGAACCGGATGCTCCGCCAATCGCTGAAGCGTGGCTTGGGTATAATGCTCTTGAACGTTGCGAATAAATAGGGCGGCGTCCTCGTCGCTCAAATAAGCGTCGTAGAACGCAACTAGAATCGGCAATCGGAGACCAGGGGTGCTCACTCGTCGGTCCTCCTACACAACAGGAACGGAAGCCGCCGGAAAGGGGCAGTTTTTGCAAATCGGATGGTGTCGCTCACGGGGGGCGAACTTTCGATACCCCTCAAAATCCAGCAGGCTTTCTCCCTTCGATTGTACCCAGAAATCGCCCGTTTTGCTACTGAAAACTTTCGCAAAACGAGATATTTCCGCCGAAAGAACCCCCCTTATTTCCTCCTGAAAAGGCCTTATTTTGCCGTTCCCACACCAGCGAGGTTTGTTTTCTCATTCCGGCTGTAGCGGCAGTCCAGAATTTCTATCCCCACCCCAGGAGAGGGCTAGGACGAGGGGAGGAGACCGCCGCCTCCGCGGGAAGGACGACGGCGAGAGGTTCCGCGATGCGGGGGAAATAGTACCCTAGAGAAAGCGACCTTCTCTTGGTCGGCGCTGGCCGAGGGCGGTAAAAGAAGCCACAATAGATAGTAAGGAACCTCTCCGCCGAATAAAGCGGAGGCCGGTGCGTCTTTTTTGATTAGGAGGAGAATACGGTGTCTTCTAGCTGCCTCCTTCTGGTGGGCGTTTTCCTGTCGGGCTGGGCGCAGGGAGGGATGATTCCGACCAACCAAAGTGTTTGGAAAGCGGAAGCCTCCTTGATTTCCGACTCTGCGGGCGCCGTATTTTCTAAGCCTAAAGAGGGGGAATCTGTAGAGCGGCTTCAGGGCGAGGCGGCGTACCGACGGCTGAAACAGTCCGTGGGACCGGCCGGTATGGTCTGGAAAGGGACGCCGCTTCGGGAGGTCTTAGAAGGGCTTGCGCAAAGCAGCCGAATTGCTTTTATACTCGACCGCCGGGTAGATCCGGGCCAACCGGTGGACCTGCTGATAGAAAAAGGTTCCCTTTTAGAGGCGTTTGTCCGGATCGCCCAAGACCGAGGCTTAGGGATCTGTCTGGTGGGACCGGTCGTCTATCTCGGACCTCCTGCCGCCGCGGAACGATTGAATACCCTGATCGCCATGGCCGAGGAACATCTGCAAACCCTTCCCAACGAGATGCAGAAAAGATTTTTGGAGGAGTCGCCGCTGAGTTGGCCCGATTTGACGAGTCCTCGGGATATCCTTGCCGATTTGGCGGCCTCGGCCGGGGTTTCGGTGGTTCATGGAGATCGGCTTCCGCACGATCTTTGGGCGAGAGCTTCGTTGCCTCCGCTTTCGTTGACCTGCCGATTATGCCTGGTGCTTCATCAGTTTGAC
>JAKPGL010000196.1 GCA_029550925.1 Planctomycetota bacterium | reverse complement strand
GCGGCGCGGTTTGGCACCTCGATGTCGGCTCATCGCATCCTGGGGGTGGAGAAGCTCCCAAGGGTTTGGCTGTTCGCCAATGAAAGCGGTACGTGAGCTGGGTTCAGACCGTCGTGAGACAGGTCGGTCCCTATCTGCTGTGGGCGTACGAAACTTGAGGAGGGTCTTCCCTAGTACGAGAGGATTGGGAAGGACGTCCCTCTGGTGTTCCAGTTGTCGCGCTAGCGGCACGGCTGGATAGCTATGGACGGAAAGGATAAACGCTGAAAGCATCTAAGCGTGAAGCCCTCTCCAAGATGAGGTTTCGTTGAGGTCTTCGAACCTCTGAAGCCCCCTGGAAGACGACCAGGTCGATAGGCCGGATGTGTACGCGCAGCAATGCGCTTAGCTAACCGGTACTAACGGGCAAACGCTTGGCCACATGTATCCAACGCTCCCGCTGCGCGCTTTGCCCTACGCAAAGCCTTGACGAACCCGCGCAGCCCGGTTCCCCAACGATCCGAGGTCCCCTCGGCCCAATCCCGAATATACCTGGCCTGGAATGGCCCACCAGCCTGCCAGGCCCCTTTCCGGTGACTATATCTGAAAGGAAACACCCGTTCCCATTCCGAACACGGTCGTTAAGCTTTCAGAGCCGATGGTAGTACCAAAAGTGCGAGAGTAGGTGTCGCCGGAACTAATACACCCCGAAGCCCCCGGAACCTCAGGTCCCGGGGGCTTCCTTTTGCGCTAAACAACCGCCTCTCTCCTGGTGCATTGGTATCTACACAGGGGGTTTTCCCTACAAAATGTTGGGGGAGACCCGGCCAGATCACCCCAACCTATTGCGTTTCCGGGAAGATGTGTAGATACCAATGCTCCTGGTGGGAGAGGCCGGCCAGCTTGTCGGTCGGTTGGCCGGGTGAGGGGACACTCCCCCCTTGTAAGAGAAACACGCTTCGGACACTCCGGGTTGAGCATGGCCATCCGATATGACTTCGACGTCGTGGTGGTTGGCGGCGGCCATGCCGGCTGCGAAGCCGCCTTGGCGGCCGCCCGGCTGGGGGCGCAGACCGTCCTGCTTTCCTCTAATCTGGAAATGTTGGCCTGGATGAGTTGCAACCCGGCCATCGGCGGGGTGGCCAAGGGACAATTGGTCCGGGAAATCGACGCCTTGGGCGGCGTCATGGGCCGGGCCGCCGACGCCGTCGGCATCCATTTCCGCATGTTGAACCAAAGCAAAGGCCCCGCCATGCACGGCCCACGGGCGCAAGCCGACCGGGCCGCCTACCATCTGGAACTCAAACGCCTCTGCGAACAGCAAACCAACCTACTGCTTCGTCAGGATACGGCGGAAGAGGTACTGGTCGAAAAAATATCCGCTGGACTCCAAGTAGTAGGCGTCCGGGCCGGACAGGCCGAGTATCGAGCGCGGGCCGTAGTCCTGTGTACCGGCACCTTTATGCGGGGCCTGTTGCACTACGGCCCCGTGCAATTGCCCGGCGGTCGGGCCGGCGAACCAACAATCGCCTCCCTGAGCGACTCGTTGGTCCAATGGGGCTTCCGGCGGGCTAGATTCAAGACCGGCACCTCCCCCAGGCTCAACGGCCGAACCATCGATTACCGCAAATTGCAAATCCAGCCTGGCGACCCCTGTCCGCAGCCTTTTTCCTTTCTCACCGATCGGCTCCAGGTCGAGCAACTTCCCTGTTGGGTAACCTACACCACGCCGGAGGTGCATGAACTGATCCGGGCCAATCTGGACCGGGCGCCGATGTACACGGGCCAAATTCAATCCGTCGGCCCCCGCTATTGCCCCTCGGTGGAAACCAAGATCGTCCGGTTTCCTGATCGTCAGCGCCATCAGATTTTCATCGAACCCGAAGGCAGAACCACCCATGAAGTCTATGTCAACGGTTTGGCCACCAGTCTGCCGAGGGACGTGCAGGACCAGATGGTTCGGCTGATTCCGGGCCTGGAGCGGGCGCAGATTCTTCGCTACGGTTATGCGATCGAGTACGACTATTTCCCGCCCGACCAATTGCAGCCGACGCTCGAAACCAAACGGGTCCGGGGGCTGTTTTTTGCCGGTCAGATCAACGGCACGACCGGCTATGAAGAGGCGGCTGGCCAAGGTCTCCTGGCCGGGGCCAACGCCGCCCTCCTGCTGGCAGGCCGGGAACCCCTTGTGCTTACCAGGGATCAAGCGTATCTGGGGGTGATGATCGACGATCTGATCACCCGGGGCGTGGACGAACCGTATCGGATGTTTACCAGTCGGGCGGAATATCGGCTTCGGCTTCGGCACGATAACGCCGACCGGCGTTTGACACCCATTGGATACCGCCTCGGCCTGGTCGAACCGGAGCGGTGGGCGCGCCTGGAGGCCAAACAGGCCCAGATCGCCCTGGCAACCCAATGGTTGGAAACTACCCGGGTGGGATCGGAGAGTTTGGCCCAGCGGGCTCGCCGGCCGGAAACAAGCTGGAACCATCTGGTCGAAATGCTTCCCCAGCTTAAAGAAGTTCCGGACGAGGTGGCCCAACAGGTTCTGTGGGACATCAAATATGCAGGCTATTTGGTACGAGAAGAGGAGGAGATCGCCCGGCAGCGGCGGTTAGCCCAACGTCGGATTCCGCCCGAATTGGACTACGCTTTGGTGCCGCATCTACGGGCCGAGGCCCGGGAAAAACTCCAGCGGATTTGCCCGACCGATTTTGCCCAAGCCGCCCGTATTCCCGGTATTACCCCAGCGGATTTGACCGTCCTGATGGCCTACCTGGAACGGCCCCACCGGAAATCTCGGACAGGAGCGGAAACGAGTTCCTAGGGGTTTTTCCGGCCGCATAGGGGTTAGCGGGTGGAGCAACACCTCTACGGCAAACCCTAACCAACCCGCAAGGAGAGGCGGGCGAATTCCTTCCCATGGCAGAAATGGCGTCCGAAGCTTATGCGGCGTAGTAACGGGCGACTTTTTCGATCGCCTTGGCCGCGGCCAAAATGTACTCCTCGGTCATCCCTTCGTGGATGGTTACCCGGATGCTGGTGGCCAGGATCGCCTCGACTTCGGGATTATGATGTTTGGTGTAGTCCATGGTGGTCAGGCCGAACTCTTTGATCGGCCATCGACCAGCAAAGAAACCATGGTTCTGGAAGACCGGTTCGCCGTAGAGCGGTTTGCCAATGTAGCCGGAAGCACAAGACACGCCCTCGGCGGCTAGAGCTTTGTAGAATTCTCCCCGAGAGCAGCGGAAGGCCTTCGGCTCGATGCGGAACATATAGAACCAATAGACGCAGCGGTCTTCCGGATGGACCTGGTGCGGCAAAATACCGGGGATATGGGCGATCTTTTCCGTCAGCAGGTTGCCCAATTGCGCCCGACGGGCGGCAATTTTTTCCAGCCGAGTCAATTGCGCGGCGACCACAGCGGCCTGCGGTTCGCTCATCCGATAGTTGGTCGCGAAGACGGTAAGTCCCAGGCCGCGGGCCCGATCATACCCTTTGTCGCCGAAGCGTTGCAGCTCCGGGCCGAACCGTTCGTCGCTACTGGCCACGACGCCGCCGTCGCCGCAGGTGATATGCTTGGAGTTTTGCAGCGAGAAGCAGGCAATATGGCCGACCGTGCCGATAGGCCGACCTCGCGATTTGGCGCCCCAAGCCTGGGCGCAGTCTTCAATCAGGACCAGTTTGTGCTCGTCGGCAATTTTCCGGAGGGCGTCCAAATCGCAGGGATTACCCGCCAAATGGACCGCGATGATTGCCTTGGTTTTCGGAGTGATCCGGCGTTTGACATCTTCGGGGTCCAGGTTGTAGGTGCTTCGGCCCAGTTCGGCAAAGACCGGAACCCCTTGCTGATACAAAATGCCGATCACGGTGCCAGGGTCGGTAATCGAAGAAGTGATCACTTCGTCGCCCGGACCGACGCCGGCGGCGGCTACAGCAATGTGCAAAGCCGCTGTGCCGGAAGAACAGGTATGGACATATTTCAGTGGACAGACTTCCCGGAATCGTTCTTTGACCAGTTGGGTTTTGGGACCTCCCCAGTAAAAAAGGGTATCTTGCTGAAGCATCTCTTCCAGTTGCTGGCGTTCCGGATCGCCCCAACGGCGTCCCAAGCTAGGCGCCCCTTTCGAGACCACTTTTTCGCCGCCGTGGATAGCCAAGGGCGATTTGGGGGCCGGTTTGCCTTCAGCCGAGGGGGCCGATTCAGCGGCCTGCCCGGCAACTCCTTGCAGGGCGCCGGTCATCAACAGTCCCGAAGCGCCCGCCACAAAATCCCGCCGAGAAAAAGAATTGAATTCTTTCATCGCCATTACCTCCTCAGAAAGTATAAAAATATACACCAAAACGCCCTGGGCCTGATTCTTTCTCCTCTGCGTTTTCTCTGCGTCCTCTGCGGTGCAGGAAAGATGAAGATAAAGAATATGGGCCTAAAAGTCGGGAGGGTTTTACTCCCCCAAGTGGACTTAGGGAAGGAAGGCATTTTCACGGCAGCCCTACTGAGGCTTGGCCGGAATGGAGAAAACAGCGTCCATTGCCCTCATTATCAGATTCCCGAAAAGCCATGTCAACCTATTGCTTTCTCGGCACAAACCAACCTTTCGGGGGAAATTAAATAACATTTGAGAGGGGATTTTACCCGGCTATGAAAAACTTACATGGTCTTTCCTGTCCCACCGTGGATTGTTCCCGCCCGGCGACTGTTCAGAGGGTATTCTTAAGTGCTTATTCAACCAAGAGTTGCAGATGCCCGATGGGTTCCTGAATTGGCAGGAAATTAGCATTGGCACGGAAAATGCTTTTCTTTTAGGGTGGTTTTAGGGGCCAGCAACCCCTTTTAGAGACCCCGGATTGGGGGAGGCTTTTTCGGAAAAGGGCAGTGCTATCGGCTAGGTCAGTAGGCCGGGACCTGGTAAAATATCGTTCCAGGGCCAGCCTGGAAGGGTTCCCGGCAAGGAGGCGAACTTTCCTGCCATGCAAAGCGTAATGATGATGTCAAAGGTTTTGGAACCCCATCTCGAAAGGCTTTCGGACCTCGCTTCCCAGCCGGTGCAAACCGATGAGGAGCTACTGCTCCTCTATCGGGACCGGGGGGATCGCGAAGCCTTTGAAACCCTGGTTCGACGGTATGAACGGGAACTGTACCATTATCTGCGTCGGTACCTGGGCGACGCCCAACTGGCGGAAGATGTGTTCCAATTGACCTTTTTACAAGTCTATTTAAAGTCGGATCAATTTGAGCAGGGCAGGAAGTTTCGGCCTTGGTTGTATGCAATCGCTACCAATCAAGCTACGGATATGCAGCGACGAAACCGGCGGCGGCGGATGGTCAGTTTGGACCGCCAAGCCAACGAGCAAATTCAGACGGACGAAGGTTCGTTGGCCCAGTTGATCCAGGGTCAGGAACAGACTCCTTTCGCCGGCGCCGAATCGAGCGAACAGGCGGAACAGGTCCGAGCTTTGGTAGATCGGTTGCCCGAACCGCTCCGGCAGGTGGTCCTGTTGATCTATTTCCAGGGGTTGAAATACCGGGAGGCGGCCCAAGTATTGGACATTCCGGTCGGCACCGTCAAAAGCCGATTGCACACCGCCATGGCCAAGCTGAGCCAATCCCTCCATGCCTCCTGTGACTATTTGCAGAGTGGAATGACGACTCATGGGTCATCCTCGTGAGGATTTATTAGGTTATCTTCTGGATGCGTTGGAGGAGCCAGAACGGGCGCAGGTGGAAGAAGCCCTGGCCCGAGACGACTCTCTTCAAGAAGAGCTAGCCCAGCTTCGGCGGTTGTTGGGCCTTTTGGGACCGGCTCGAAAGGGACCGGAACCGCCGCCCGGGTTGGCCGAACGGACGTGTCGGCAGATTGGCGAACTATTGGACGGCGTTTCTCGCGGGACGATGGCTTCGCTGCCGAGCGTCGGATCGGCAGATTGGCAAGAAGAACAAGAAGCAGGAGTGATTCTGTCCGGCAGGCTGGCGAGTGAAGCAAAGCCGGCCTGGGGTTCCGCCCGAACAGAGGCCGATCCCGCCAGACCCACCCCGTCGGCAGAAACATCTGTTTACAGAATGGGGAGAAATCGCTGGGAGGACGCCCATAGGCTGGCGGGTCGGCCAACCATCTGGCGGTGGTCCGACCTGCTGATGGCTACCGCCGTGGTCGCCTCCGTCTTGCTGGTGCTGTTCGCCGCCATTCACCAAAGCCGATTCCGACAAGAAATCACCCAATGCCAGAACAATCTGCGCCAGTTGGGCGGCGGCCTGATCCAGTATAGCGAATTGCACCAAGGGCTTTTTCCTCCTATCCCGACGGAAGGTCCCCTAGCCGTAGCGGGAATGTATGGGCCTGTGTTGATCTCAGGCGGTTTTGTCCAGGAGCCGACGACCTTTTGGTGCCCAGGAGCGATCCGCCAAGGGACCCAGCCGGTCCCTATTCCCACCTTGGCCCACCTGGAACGCGCCGGGCCGGAACAGCGGCAATTGCTCGTTCCGAGATTAGGGGGAAGCTATGGATATTCGTTAGGCTACGTGGAGGCGGGGCAATATCGTCCCACGCAGAATCGGCGCCGGACATATTTTGCCCTCTTAGCCGACGCCCCTACTCCGGAACACCCCGAAACGCAGAGTACTCATCATGGCGGGACGGGGCAAAACGTCTGTTTTGAAGACGGCCATGTGGAGTTTATCACCGGATGCCGACTCCCCACTTCGCAAGACCACATCTTCCTGAATCATCAAGGGATGTTGGCCCCCGGCATTGGTCCGGAAGATGTGGTGGTGGCATCGGGAAGTGTGCGTCCTACGTGGCCCGCCGCTCAGCAGCCTACCCAGTAATTTTCCTCCTTCCACAGGAACGCCCCCAGCGGCCTTTGCCGGCGGAAGCATCGGCGCTGTTCCCCACGGCGGAAGCCTTGCCGATCTGCGTTACCCGATCGAAGCAGATACCGAAGAGGAAAGGGGCGCGGAGGATTTCAAGAAATTTTTCCGTACATACTCCATGAGTAGGCGCGCCCCTTCGTCCAGAGAGAACTGCCGATCGACCCCGCCTTCGACGAACGCCACTTTGTTCATTCCATAGACATCCGAAGAGGCTTCGTCCTGGCCAAAGACATAACCGCCGGCGGCTCGAATGGCTTTGCAGCCGTCGGCGCCGTCCCGCCCCATGCCGGTCATGATCACCCCCACACACCGAGGCCCGAAAATCTTTGCGGCCGACTGCATCATCACATCTACCGAAGGTTTATGGCCGCTTACAGGCGGAGCATCGAAAATCCGCACCTTCACCTGGGGGCCAAGTTTCCGAAGCTCCAAATGAAAACCGCCCGGAGCAATGAAGACATGGTTGGGACGCAAAAGATCGCCGTCCGCCGCCTCCTTGATCGAAAGCGGACTGATCGAATCCAATCGCCAGCTTAACGGCTTGGTAAAATGGGGCGGCATGTGCTGCACGATGACGATCGGCGGCAGCGGCGGTTGCAAGTCCTGAAAAAGCACACTCAACGCCGGCGGCCCCCCGGTAGAAATCCCTAAGGCGATACACTTATCCGCCAAGGAGGCCGTCTGGGAATCGTCGGCTGCTTTGTGAGGAAGGATTTTAGGTCGGGCGGCCTGCCGCTGTTTCCGCTCCCGGCGAATCCGGAGAATCCGCTCCACATCGGCGCCGGCGGCAAGACGAATTTTCCGAAGCAGTTCGTCAGCCGCCGAGACCAATTGGCCGGCGTTTTCCGGCTTAGGAATATAGTCGATCGCCCCTTGATCCAGGGCTTGGAAGGTGATGTCCGCCCCTCGTTGCGTCAACGAGGAAACCATCAATACCGGAAGGGAATACTTCTGTAAAACAGCCTCCAAGGTGGCCAGTCCATCCATCTTTGGCATCTGGATGTCCAGCGTTACAACGTCCGGCTGGAGCTGCGGGATTTTTTCCAGGGCCTGGAGACCATCGCAGGCCATGCCCACCACTTCCATATCCGGCGCCTCGGAAATAATATCGTTCAGTATTTGCCGGATCACCATCGAATCATCGACAATCAACACACGTATCTTTCGGGCGCTCATTGCTAGGGGCTTTCCTCTAAAACGCCATCTTTCTTCTCTCTGAAGTTTTGCAAATTTGGGATTTCCACCGATCTTGTACACTACCGACCCTCAAAAATCACGGGATTTTTGAGGGACCTGTTCCGTGTACGAACACCTGAACAAGCCCATTTTGCAAAACTCTAGTTCTCTCGTTCCCCAGGATTGGAACCACGGGGGAACATTTTCCTCGAGCCGAATGGAACAACCTGTCTTTCCTCCCAAGGAACGCCTCTGGCCAGACAGGAATGCCCCTCTTTCCAGACGGCAGTCAATCCAGTCGAACAGACTGGGTTACCAAACCGTCGCTCCTTTCGCAGGAATGCCACGTTGGCGTCCCCTCCATTCGGCGGAAATGTTCCTCAAGCGGTTCTTTTCAAATGTAGTACAAAAGAGGGGTAAATTCCGCAAAAAATCTCTCCCAGGCTCTCTTCCCCAGAAAAAGAAAAATCCTAGGGAGACCTTATCCTATAACCCAAGAGAAGGGCAATCCTCCCCCCCATAAGGACCTCCATCTAGAAGAAAAACAGGTATTTTTTACCCAAATTTTCACTCCCTTAGGGGAACTACACCGAAATCTGCAATTGACCTTTTCCAATTCCCTTGCCTAAAATCCCACCCTCCTGATACCACGGAAGGATGGGAGATCATGGCACGTCCCCCTTTTGAAGAACCGGTTTTGGCCACAAGGCCTCCCCAGGAAGAGGGATTCAGGGACGGGAAAGTGGTTCCTGTTCCCAAACCGTTTTCCAACTCTTTTCCGGAAGAGTTTCCGCCTCCCCATGTCCCCTCAAAAGCCGGGTTTGTCGCCAAACTCTTGATGGGGATCGGGCTGGCCGGAGGAATGTTGGGCATTGGGGCCTTTGTGGGGGTGGTGGTGGTTTTGATGAGTCGTGTGGAACTTACCAGCCGACTCCCCCCAGCGGGAACACCCCTCCACCGCTCCGACGCTCCGTCCCAATCTCCGTTTGCGTCGCCGACCTCCAGACTGTCTTCTCCTAAACCCGATATTTCCGCAGGAGAAAATCAGCCCATCTCCTCCATTTCCCAAGGACGCGAGGCCGTTGGGCCGCAAAGTCCGGACCGAAGCCAAGTCCTGCTTCAAATGGAAATCGTCGAATTGGCGCCGGCCAGGGCCGAACCACTTCTTCGGTCTTCCGAGGGCGCTGGGCTAAGTCCATCGGCCGCTGTCGTGTTGGAGGCGATGCTTCATCGACACTCCGCGGAAGAATCGGTGGAAAAAAACAGATCGGCGTCTGCTGAGGAGGGCGTCTCTAGCAAAAGTGGGCAGAGCGGGCAGAAGGCGTCCGAAAAAAGTTCGGCCGTGCAGAGGGGCGCCGGTTCGGCCTCTTCGGACGCCAAAGTTCCCCATTCCAACAGGTCGGCCGCCGGAAGACCAGGTTCGGACGATCCTTCCGCCCAAGACCTGTTCCGGGGAGGGAAAAATACGCAATCTTTTCGAGAGCGGTGGGGGATTCGCGCAGAGCCTCTTTTGCCCTCGGATGCTTCCGATCCGTTGCGGGGTCCAGAAACATCGAACTCCGACAGCTCCTCTTCCCGAACTTCCCCTCCGGCGGAGAGTTCTAAAGGGCCGGCAGACGCCCATTCAGAACCGCGACGCAAGGAATCGGATTCCTCCGCTCCCCAAGGACCTGTTTCTTCGTCCCCAGGAGGCCGATCCAAACCGCTTGAGGATCGGGCGGCTTTGTCAGGGTTTTCTCCTGGTAGGATGGAGGCCAGTTTAGGAGAACTGGAGCGGCTCGGAATACTCCGGCGGATTAGCTCGGCCAAACTGAGTATGCTTCATCGGTGGCCTGCACAGATAGAGCTTGTGGTTCCGGCTTCCGCCAACGGATCGGGAGGTTCTTCTTCCGCTGGTCCTTCTTGGCAATCCTTTTGTTCCGGAAAACTTCATTGTCTGGCTGAGGTCGAAAGCGAGGATACGTTCCGATTGGAATTGGCGGCAGAACTTCTAGGCGCATCGCCGCTTTCCGAAAGGTCGGCTCGTCCATCGGAAACTCCCCCAGTTGGCCGAAACGGAAAGACTTTTGGATATGTGTTTCCCAGAATGGTTTGTCCAGGAGGCCAGTGGATGGTCGTGGGCGATCCGACGCGGGAGCCGAACCCCGGCGATTCCGTGTTATGTGTGCTGGTGCGTGGGGAGGTGCAAAAACCGTCGCCCCTACTGGCCCAACTGCCTCTTTCGGAAAGCGAGCTTCGGGAGCGGAGCGCCGCTCAGTGCCGCTATCTGGAAGCACTGCTTCGCGCCCGGTTTCCCTCCAGCCGAATCCAACTCAGTTTGGCCGCCGGCAAAATCTTCGTCCATGGTCAAACTTCCGATTGGCGACAAATGGAAGAAATCATAGCCATTGTCCGCCGTCGAGCGGTTGACCAATGGAAAACGCCTCAACTTCACGCCGTCCAGGGCGTTTCTTCCGTCAGCACAGAGGCGGCGGAATCTGCGGTGGTCAATATGCTTCAGACGGTCAAGGTCCGCCTGGGCGTGCAACTGGTGGAACTGGCGCCTCAGGCCGCGAAGGCCCTGGAGCCGGGAAAAACGGAACGGGGTGCTCCTCTCAGCAGCCTTTCGCCCGAGAGCCGATCCTGGCTTCAATCCCTTACCGACGCCGCCCAGCGACGCCAAGCCGCGGTAATGCCGGCCCCTTCCCTGAGCCAGTGGAAAGAGCTCCAATCGCGCAAATTGGCCCGCATCCTCTGCTCCCCTCAGCTTGTCGCCGCCAACGGGCAAAAGGAAACGCTCCGTCTCGGCGCCGAAGAAAGCACCCGGACGATAACCTCTGCCGACTCAGACCATTCGGCGACTTCCTCTCCATTGGCCGACGGCCAACTCCCCCCGGACGCCGCAAAGCAGCCTCATCCTGCGCCCCCTCGAAATGCGGAAGCTTCCAAACCGGTAAAACCGGAAGAAAAAACAGAATGGGTCGTAGAAATTTTGCCCGAATTGGTCGAAGGGGAAGGACTTCGACTAGAGGTAACGCCCGCTCTCAACCAAACGCTCCAAACCGGCTCGGCTGCCTCTGTTGGGTCTGGGGTCCTCAGCCAAGCCCATTCCTGGCGTGTTCAAGCCCTTTTGCAGGCGGGACAGTTGCTTGTCGTTCCGATAGGATTGCAGGAGGCCGGCGCCTCCACGGATCAAACCTTTCTCTCGAAAACGTCTCCTCAGGTATTGCTTGTCTGGGCGGACTCTCTGCCGCACGACCCTGCTGCGGGCGATGCCGGCTCAGACCGATCGGACTCGATGTTGGCTAGAGAAAGCCATTCCGGATCATCCGCTCCGGGCGTCTCCTCCAAAAGCCCTCCACGCAAAGCAGAAAAAGCAAGCTATGAAGAAACGCTTTCTCCCGAATCGCTGCCTCCGGTCTCCAAAGAGTCGGTCGCCGGGTCGGCTCAAAACGCTTCCTCCCCATCACCGGCCCATACCGACAATCCCCAGCAACGTCTCCAGGCCTTGGAGGAAGTCTTAGCGAAGCTATTCCCTCAAAGTCAAGTCCGGCTCCGATGGGAGGCCGAACGACTGATTGTCGAGGGTCAGGCCGCCCATCCGGCGGAAGCCTCGCAGATATTGGCCGTGGTCCGGGCCGAAGCGCTGCCGCTCCATCAGTCCGGCAGACTCTCGGTGGTCAATCGGCTTCGAGCGACTCCCGCAGGCCCTGTTCAGTATCTGCTCCGCGTGCGGTTTGTATCCGTGGACGCCGCAGCCCTTCGACGGGCCGCCGAAAACGTCAAACGCAATTCCCCCGGTCTAGTCCCCTTGGCCGGCGTTTTGCTCGACCTGGCCGAACGCGGCGGCCATCTGGTCCTCGAACCCCAACCTACCGATCCGTTGCCAGAACTACTCCGCCAGGCAGAAAGCTTGGACCTGATTCGCCTGATTGCCCAGCCTACCTTTGGCTTGCAGCCAGGCCAGCCTGCCGAATACCTCCTGCCGCTTGTCGCCCGCTCGGCGGATGCCGCTACATCCTCACCCCATGCCCCGCAAGATGCGGCCGGCGGGGCGGCCACCGGCGCCTATCTACTCTGGCGATTAGCCCCTCGATGGACCGAACAAGCCCGCTGGCAAATAGAGATGATTATCGAACTGGGTGGAAGCTCTTCCCGAACCGGCAAAGAATCCAGAAGTCGTCTCTTGGCCGAACTGGAACCCGGCCAAACCTCCGCCGCAGCCATTCCCGCCGAGTTCTGGCCCGGTCCAGGCCGACTGGTAGTGCTGTGTACTCCGGAAATGCGTCCCCTTCCGCCGGAGACTGCCGTCCGGTCCAGTTCCGGAGAGCCTGGTCGAACGTCTGCATCGCCCCCTTCCGACCGAGAGGCCGCCAGTGCTTCTCCCGCAGGTGCGGAGGACCGAATGCGGTCAGCGAGCGAAACCTCTTCCCGCGGATTAGGCGTCTCTGCGAAGTCAGCCCCCCAGGATGCTTCCCCGGTCATCGGTTTACCTGGACCTGGACCGGCCGCTGTCTCTTTGCCGCCCCCTCGAAGTCTCTCCACCCCAAGCAGGGTCCCTTCTGCCGGCGGTCTTGGCCGATCCACCTCTCTGGCCCCTCCTGCCGCCCCTCCATCCGGACCGACCTTTCCCCCGCCTTCCTCCGGCACTCCATCGGCGGCAGACTCCTCCCATCAAACTAGCCGACTGGGACTGCTGCCAAAACTGGGCCAACTTTTCCGCGCTAGGGGCGATCAAAAAAGCTCCTCTACGCCGGGCTATACCACCGCCGAGTCTAAGGAGCTGCCGGACCCCAACGCTCTGGAGATCACCGTCCCCGACGCCCCTCTGCCCGGCCCCTCTCGCAGTGCCGTGATGCCCCGGGTGCTTCGCACCCGCTGAATCCCTATCCGATTCCCAACAAAACCCCGAGGAGGGCTTCCCCATCCCTAGGGGGGACTTGCATTCCAAACGCCCCAAAACTAAAATCACCTTTCACCCAGAAAAGCACATGGATTTTCTGCTTTTGCCTGGCTGATGCCGGGGGGGCGGCCATGTCTCCCCCCAGGTTTCCGCGCCGGAGTGGCGGAATGGCAGACGCGCTGGACTCAAAATCCAGTGGCCGCAAGGCCGTGTGGGTTCAACTCCCACCTCCGGTACTCCATCCGATACAAGCGAATCGGAACCCAAGCAGGGAATTTTCTAGGCGCCAGGCCGGATAAGTCCCTGCTTTTTATTTCGCTCCCCCAGACGCCGAGCCACACAAACAGAGAACAAGCCGGCTAAAGACGCCTCTGGTTAGGATCGGGGGCCTATGTTATCTCCCTTTTTCCTTTTACTTCGTGGAAGATCGTGATGACCACACGTGCGGAAAAGTTTGCCGGGCTTTCGGTAGCCATGATTACGCCGTTTCGTAACGGCCAGGTAGATTATCAGGCGTTGCGAGAGCAAGTGGAGTTTCAAATCCAAGCCGGCGTGCGTTGTCTCTGTCCGGTCGGCACCACCGGCGAATCGCCGACGCTCAGCCATGAAGAGCACGAACGGGTGATCGCCGAGGTGATTCAAATGGTTGCAGGCCGGGCCTTGGTCATGCCGGGGACCGGCTCCAACAGCACCCACGAGGCCCTGCGACTGACCCGGTGGGCCGCCAAAGAAAAGGCCGACGCCGCCCTGGTGGTCGGCCCCTACTACAACCGCCCCACGCAGGAAGGTCTCTATCAGCACTTCAAGGCCCTGGCCGAGGCCGTCGATATTCCCATCTGCATCTACAACATCCCCGGCCGTACCGGCCAAAATATCCTCCCGGAGACTATCCTTCGGCTTGCCGAGCTGAAAAATATCGCTCTGGTCAAAGAGGCGAGCGGCTCGCTGGATCAGGTTTCGCAGATCACCACGGCCACGGATCTGACGGTCCTGAGCGGCGACGACAGTCTGACGCTGCCGATCATGGCGGTCGGCGGTCGGGGCGTCATTTCCGTGGTGGGCAACATCGTCCCCAAGGACATGATTGCCATGATCGCCGCCTTCGACGCCGGCCAACTGGCCGACGCCCTGGCCTGGCATAAACGCCTGTTTTCTCTGTGCCGGGAAATGCTCAGCCTGGCCACCAATCCGATCCCCATCAAGTCGGCCATGAAAATGTTGGGGCGGGACACGGGCGAGGTGCGATTGCCCCTGGTGCCGCTTTCCTCAGAGCAAGAGGCCAAACTCCGTCGGACCCTCGCCGCCTACGGCCTGCTGTCGGCCCGCTAAAAAATTGTCTTTCCCGCTCTAGGGAGAATCCAGCGTGTTGTTGTCTTTCCCGCGCAAGCGGGAATCCAGCGCCCCGTCCTCTCGGGCGATGGTCAAGGGAAGGAGGATGTTTTTGTCTTTCCCGTTTTCGCACTGGTCCGGGCGTTTTCACGCCTGGAGTTTTCGCAAAATGGCCTCCAGGTCATAGACGCAGCCGTTCCACGGGCCGCCGCTTACTGTTTGCAAGGCGGCCCACAGCCGGGTCTCCTCCGAAAGCCGAGGATCGGGCGCAAGCTCCGGATGCATCGGCCGACGCCGAAGTTCCGCCTCTGCCTCTTCGGGCGAAAAAAGCCGTTCCCTATCGCCCACCAGATCGACCCGTCCTTCCAGCCGATGCGGGTCCACGACAATTCGTATCTGGTCGCCGTCCCGCAGTTTGCCGACAGGGCCGCCTGCCAGAGCCTCCGGCCCAATCAGCCCAATGCAGGCCCCGGTGCTCACGCCGGAAAATCGAGCATCCGTAAGCAAGGCTACCTCATGGCCCCAGGACAGATGGCGCAACGCGCCGGTAATTTGGTAGATTTCCGGCATTCCTGCCCCTAGGGGCCCCAGTCCTATAAGCACCAGCACATCGCCGGGTCGGATCGGCTGCTGCGGCCCAACGCCTTTGATGGCAGCGATGGCATCCGCCTCCCGGCAGAAAACCCGGGCCGGGCCGGTTTTCCGATATACCCCGTCCGGGTCCAGCACGCGGCGGTCGATCGCCGTGCTTTTGATCACCGAACCGTCCGGCGCCAGATTCCCCCGGGGAAAGCAGACGGTGCTGCCCAGACCCATTTGTCGGGCCTCCTGGACGCTGAAAATGACTTGGTCCGGGTCCACGGCGTCGGCCTCCTGCAACCGGCGTCGGCAGGCCCGCCGTCGTTCGCTCTGTTCCCACCACTCCAAAACCTGGCCCACCGTTAGACCGCTTACTGTCATCGCCTCCAGGTCCAGTAAGTTCAGCTCCCGGAGCCGAAGCATTACCTCCGGCACGCCGCCCGCAAGCCAGACCCGCACCGTCGGATGGTTGACCGGCCCGTTCGGCAGCACCGAAACCAACCGGGGTGTGCGCCGATGCACCTCTTCCCAATCTTCCAGGCTGGGCCGGGACAATTTGGCCGCATGGGCCACCGCCGGCAGGTGCAAAATCCAATTCGTCGAACCTCCCACCGCCGCAAACACGACCATCGCATTTCGCAGGGCGGCTTGGGTCAGGATGTCCGGCGGTCGGACGCCCCGTTGGTCCAGGTCCATCAGCGCCCGGGCGCTTCGGCGGGCTAGGTCCAACCACATCGGTTGCCCTGATGGAACAAGCGCTGCATGAGGGAGCGAAAGGCCCAGGGCCTCGGCCATCACCTGCCCAGTGGCGGCGGTCCCTAAAAATTGACACGCTCCGCCCGCTGACCCGCACGCCCGGCACCCCATCTCGGCGGCTCGCTCCAGACTGATCTCGCCCCGAGCAAACCGCGCACCAAGGGTCTGCACCTCGGCGGTGTCCTCGGCGTCCCGGCTCGGCAAGGTAACTCCGGTCGGCATGACCAGGCTGGGCCAATCCCGCAGACTCGCCAAGGCCATCAGCATCGCCGGCAAACTTTTGTCGCACCCGCCCACGGCCAGCAAACCGCGCAGACCGGGCAAACTCCGGGCCAACCGCCGAAACACCATGGCCGCATCATTCCGATAGGCCAAACTGTCGAA
>JAKPGL010000190.1 GCA_029550925.1 Planctomycetota bacterium | reverse complement strand
ATAAAAGTCCACCTCATGGACTCGGTTTGGCACCACATAGACGGCGGCGTAGTAAATGCGGTGGGGTAGATGGGCTTGTTCGATCCTTTGGCGGGCCTCGGCCAACGACTCACCGGAAGCTATACTATCATCCACTACGAGTACGGTGCGCGGCTGGGCCAGGAAGCTGGGGCGATCTATATCTGGGCAGCGTCTGCCGCCGGCCAGGACCCGGCCTTGCAAGAAGCCTTCCAAGTCGGCTACGGGCAGGTTACGGAACAGGGCCAGCAGATTGGCCACCAAAAGGCCGCTCCGCGGAATGCCGACCACCAGTTCAATCTCCTGCGGCAGGCGATCCCACCACTGAGCCAGTTGGCTGGTTAACGTCGCAATGTTGCGGTAGTGCATAGGGAAGCTTTCACCGATTTACCCTGGAAATAGGCAAACAAGCCGGTACAACGAGGAATCACCTACCATTCATGAAGGGATTGACGGATCCGTTGGATGATGGCGTGGGGACCTTCTGTATATAAGACGCGGAGGGCTTTCCAACTGCATTTTATAGGATGGCGGAAGGCTTCGCGAATTGCATGGAAGGTATAAGCATACCAACGTTGCCATGGAATGGGACTGGCGGCCGTGATACCCAACCACTGATGAGATACGGACATTGAAAGCCATGGTTTGGCTGACCACTTTTCAAAAAAGCGAATTTTATTCCTTTCGGGATCACGGGGCGAAATTTTTGGTTGATGGTGGATTACAGTTACATATCCATTGTAAAGGAGCTGAAATCCCAGCTCCCGACATACCAGAGATTGATCTAGGTCTTCGTACTGGGATTTTTCGTACCGCTCGTCGAATCGCCAATCGACCTGGTGTAGGAAGTCGGAGGTAAAAATTGTACATGTACCCGCCAAGGCTGGAACCAACCCATAGGCACGATAATAAGAATGATAGGGACCATATCGCCAACTCGAAGTCTGTCCGGTTTTCTTTTCTGGGTCGATGGTAATGTTGACCCATAAAGAGAAGACTTCTCCGTCAGGCAAGAGAAGTAAGGGAGTGGTCTGTCCGATTCGCAGCCCATATTTGTGCTGGAAGTATTCCAGGGCGGTGATTAGTTTGCGATCCCAGCCCTGTTCGGGTTCGATATCGTCGTCGCAGAAGGCGACATAGCGGGGCTGCAGCGTGCGGGTTTTTGCTAACAGAGCGTTTTTATTTTTCACCACGCTTTGCGGCGCGATATGGACCTCCAGATGGTGCGGCCATTCGCTAGTGCGTTCAATGGCTCGGACAGTACGATGTAGCATTTCGCTTTCTTGATAGCAGGGAATGCCAATGAACAAAAGATCCTTACTCATCGGAACCTCTTCTCAATGGCAGGATGAACAGACCAGGTAATTCAGAAACCTTCGTAGCCAGTTTCAGCAAGACGATCGGAGTAATTGGCGGGCCAGGGCCATGGCTCGACCGATGGCATGATCCATATCGTAATACCGATATTCCCCTAGCCGTCCACAAACCAACAAATTGGGTGTCTTTTCGGCAAGTTCCCGATACCGCTCGTAAAGTCGGCGATTTTCTTCGTCAGGAAAAGGATATTCATACTGGTTGGGGTCCTCTGGAGTAAAGGGGGTTTCCCGAGTAATGAGGGTGCCTTGAATTCGTTGGGCGTAATGGGAGGGAAGCAGATGTTTCCATTCGATGGTACGAAGTTGGGGACCGGAAGCATGTTGGGGATAATTGACTTGAACCACTGGTTGACGCCACGGAACATCAGAGAGATATTCCAATTCCCGGCGTTGGGCACGATATTTCAACCGGCCGTATCGATATCCAAACAGTTCATCAATAGGCCCCGTGAAGATATACATTTTAGAAGCCAAAAACGAGTGCCGATATTTAAGCCAATCGCAATGAAGGACCACAGGGATATCGGCTAACATGGCTTCGATCATTGCGGTATAACCATGAAGAGGCAATCCTTGATATTTGGCCTGGGGGGTAAGACGCGGGTCGTCATCTTCTCGCACGTCGAACCGGCGACACAAGTCGGCGGCCAACTGGCAGGGAGGAACACCCCACTGCTTTTCGTTATAAGGCTTCACGAATTTTTCATAAATTACCCGCGGCATCATCGAAAGCGCCGCCTCTTCAAAATTGCTCGGTTTCCCTCGAAATTCGGGTTCCCAATGAAGTCCGACAGTTTGTCGGATATAGCTGGCGGCAATAGGCCAATTCTCATAAACGCCATCTATGTAGCATTTGACGACGGCTTCAAAAGGGTAAAATTCTGCGAAACGATTTACCAAGGCCCAAACTTCTTCGTCCGAGGTACGAAAATAATGGGGGCCATAGGTATGATAGCGAATCCCACAGGGATGGACCTGATCGTGGATATTACCGCCCACATGGCCCCGACGCTCTACTACCACCACCGATCGGCCCGCATCCACTAACAGCCGGGCAATCACCGCCCCCGTCAAACCTGAACCTATTATCACGTAATCGACTTGCATATCCAACTCCATTACCGGCAATTTTAAAAACCACATATCCGCCACAATATGTTGCCGGCACTACTGCTATGTATTGACTGTATCCTCGAACCAAGGAATTACATTCCAAATTCCTTTTACAAGAAAATATCCCTGGCCTTGATGCGGATTAGGTAATCGCCCTGTGCCGAAAAAGTCCCTCGGTTCCACCCAAAAGCGTACCGCCCGTTCCACACAATCTATTCTTGTGCGGGCTACCGACACATCCACCGAGAGAAGATACTCTCCAGGAACAAGAGGCAGACTTGGTAATCGACATTCAAGAATTCCTTCGGGCGGAAGATTTTCCAAAGGACCGTGCTGAATAGCTGAATGGAGTACGAAAAGCGGTCCTGTCCAAAGGGTATCAATTACTACGCCGAAGACGGGATTGGGGCCGGGGCGCTCCAGACGATACCAGATGCGTAGGGTGGCTTCGGCGCCGGCTAGTAGATGCAAGGTCGGCTGGCCGTTCGCATCGAACCATTGAATCCGCTGGATCACGGGCTGCATGTTCGGAAGCCGGGCCTGGCTAAGGTCGGCCTCTTGATCCGCCTGGTCGGGTTGCGGCAGGTAGGCGGCGATGGCTTCCTGGACAGGGCCGAGGAATTGAATCCGGCCGGCGCGCAGGATCATGGCCCGGGTGCACAGAGCCTGCACAGCGGCCATATTGTGGCTGACAAAGAGCACGGTTCGGCCCTGACCAGCCACCGACTGCATCTTGCCCAGACAGCGGCGCTGGAACTCCGCATCGCCCACGGCCAAGACTTCATCCACCAGCAGGATTTCCGGCTCCAGATGGGCGGCAATGGCAAAGCCGAGCCGGGCCTGCATCCCGGAACTATAGCGCTTCACCGGCGTATCCAAAAACGGGCCAAGCCCGGCAAACTCCACGATCTCGTCAAACCGCTGCTGAATCTCCCGACGCCGCATGCCCAGAATCGTGCCATTCAGATAGATGTTCTCCCGACCGGTAAGGTCGGGATGAAAGCCGGCGGCAATTTCGATCAGTGCGCGCAGTCGGCCCCGAATGCGGATCACGCCGCGGGTGGGCTTCAAAATGCGGGCCAGGATTTTCAACAGCGTGCTTTTGCCAGCGCCGTTGGGGCCGATAATGCCCAGCACCTCGCCCCGCCGGACCTGAAAACTCACCTCCTGCAAGGCCCAGAATTCGCGCTGGCCGAGCTGGTCCGGCTGCGGCCGACGCCCAAAAAGCCGACCCACCAGCGCCGGCACCCAATCCCG
>JAKPGL010000183.1 GCA_029550925.1 Planctomycetota bacterium | reverse complement strand
CGGGATTTTTGAGGGACCTGTTCAGTGTACGAACACCTGAACAAGCCCATTTTGCAAAACTCCAGTTTATTCATACTGGAGGGCTTGGGCCAGTTGCAATCGGGCGGCGCGTTCGGCGGGGATGAGTCCGGCGCCCAGTACGATGAGAAATCCGGCTACCAGACAGCCGCCCAAGAGCACCGGATGAAAACCGAACTCCACCGGATGGCCGGTTACGCGGGCGGCTGCCTGGTTCATGAGCCAGGACACACCCACCCCGGCCACCGCACCGGGCACAAGGCCCATCAGGGCGATCATACCGGCCTGGGTGAGGATGGTTTTGCGCAATTGGGCGCGGGTCATGGCCACGATCCGCAAAAGGCCGAATTCCCGGGTTTGCTCCAGGACGTTCATGGTCAGGGTGTTCACTGTACCGAAGGCGGCCACCACAAAACCCAGGACCAGGATGCCCCACAGGCAGGCGTTCACGCCGTTGGACATATTGTCGATAATCTGGTTGATTTCGGCGGCGGATTCCAGCAGCAGGCCGTACTGTTGGCAGAGGGGTTCTAGTTGTTGGTGGACTTCCTGACGACGTTCCGGATCGACCAGCACGACGTAGGCATCGACGCCGCGCACAGCCAGCAGTTGGGAGGCGATGCGGCGGTCCATATAGATGGCCAAGCCGCCCACCAGATATTCATTGGCCAGGGCGGCGATGCGGAATTGTCGGGGGCCTTGGCGGGTTTCGATTTCGAGCTGGTCGCCTTGTCGCAGGCCGGCCCGCTCGGCCAACACGGTGCCGATAACCACTTCGCCGTCGATCACCCGCTGGCAGACCTCCTGCGGATCGCCGACCGTCAGGTCCAGATATAAGGGGGCGTTGGGCGCAAAATCCCGGGCCACGACGATCACCGGCAACCCGGCGGCCCGAGCACGGACAAACCGGGCCGTGCCTACGCCCCGAACCCCCGGCGTCTGCCGCAACCGATCGCCCAACTCTTCCGGGATGGCGGCGGACAGGCCGGTGGACATGTCGGGCATGGCCGCCCGGATGAAAAAGTCGCCCGCAATCACCGTACGCGACCATTGACGCAGGTCTTCAATGTGGTCCAGAATGGTGCTGGCCATGCCCATGCCGGTGGCGGCGGCCACGAACAAAACGCCCACCGTCAGCGTCGATCGCGACCGGTGCCGAAGCAGTTGCCGATAGGCCAACTGGGTTTCTCCCCGAAGCCAAGGACGGAAAAACTGCACCACGATCCAACGGAATAGCCCCAGTCCCAACGGCGTCAGCAGTACCACGCCGACCAACATGCTCACGGCCAGCCACATGGCAAAATGGGCCGGAATCCAACCGCGAATGGAACCGGCCAATCCCAGAATGCTCAGCAGGGTCAAACAGGCGCCGACAAGCACCGACCGGTCGGAGCCGGATTCCAGGTCGCCGCGGACCACCGCGCTCATGCCTTCCAGCGGAGTGAGTTGTCCGGCCCGATAGGCGGGGACGGCGGCCCCGGCCAGGGCCATACAGACGCCCAACACCGCAGCCAATCCCACCGAACCCAGCGGGGTACCCACTGGGGGAAAGTTAACCATCATGATCTGGCTCAAGGCGGCCAGGAGCAACCGCGCTCCGCCAAGGCCGATGACCACCCCCAGCGCAATGCCGATTCCGGCCAGCACGAGACTTTCCCGCAGGATCATTCGCGCCACCTGGCCCCGGGTGGCGCCGATGGCCCGCAGCACCGCCAATTGCCGACGACGCTCGCCGACATTCATAAGAAACGTGTTCAGAATAATAAAGGCCGCCAATAGGAACGAAAAACTGCTGGCCAGTCGCAAGCCCTGTTCGGTGGCTTTCATTGTTTCCCGGGCGACGGCGCTTTCGGTGGCTGGCGGTCGGACCGACAATCCGGTGGGCAACTGCTGGGCAATGACCCGCTGCATGGCCTCCCGATCCGCCCCCGGGTCCAACACGATCTGAAGGGAGCTGATCTGCCCCTCCAAGCCAAACAGTCCCTGCAACTCCTCCAACGGCATATAGCCAAGACTGATCGGGTGCATCTGCTTGGCGGTCAGGCCGACCACCTGGACCCGATACAAGCCGGCCCGGCCGGTGGTCATGCGGACCTGGCTGCCGACCTGGATTCCAAGATTTCGAGCCAACTCGTCGTCCAGGATCAGGCCGCCTTCCGGGCCCCAGAAGTCGCCTTGAACGAATTGGTACGCGCGAATGGCCCGGTCCCGCTGCGGGTCCACACCCAAAACCAAAAGAGAAACCCGCTTGCCGTCAAAACGAAGGACGGTAAACTGCTGCAAGACCGGCACGACGGCCTGAACGCCCGGAATGCGTTCGATCTGCGGCAGCAGAGCCAGATCGAACGTACCGCCGCCTTCAGCCGATACTTCCAGACCCGCTCCGCCCGACAGGCTGACAAACATCTGTTGATAGGCGGCCCGGGTCGTCTGGGAGGCGATGCCGACGGCCACGACAATGGCCACCCCAATGGTCAGACTCAAAAGAGTCAGGGCGGTGCGGCCCGGTCGGCTAAGCATTCCCCGAAGGGTAAACTTCCAAAGCACCATGACGCCACCGCTGGGGGAAAGTTTCCTCGTTCCACTGGGAAAAAACAGAAGACCGGCTACGAAGGATTCCGCCGCGGCTTTCGGCCTGGGGGGATGCTCCATACGCCGCCGCCCAAACCCGCCGAAGCGCCAGGAGACGCTATGACCGAACTCGCCTCCTGCACCACTACGGGCCGACTGGGTCGTAATCGTTCTTCCCGCTCGATCCGGCCGTCCCGGATGTGGATGATCCGATCCGCATGGGAGGCCACCTCCGGATCGTGCGTTACCATGACAATGGTCTGATGATGTTCATCCACCAATCGACGCAACAGGGCGGTTAGCCTCTGCCCGTTCACACTATCCAAATTGCCGGTCGGTTCGTCGGCCAGCAAAAGGGCCGGCTGAATGACCAAGGCACGGGCTACGGCCACCCGCTGTTGCTCGCCGCCCGAAAGATGGCTGGGGACATGATGGTGTCGGTTTTCCATCCCGACCAGTTCCAACATCTCCATCGCCCGGCGACGGGCCTCCGCAGAACTCACCCCGTCCAACTCCAACGGCAACGCAACATTTTCTACCGCGGTCAAAATGGGCAGCAGATTGAACGATTGGAAGATAAATCCAATCCGGCGGCGACGGAGCAGGGTGCGTTGGTCGTCCGAAAGACTGGCTAAATCGACCCCTTCCAGCAAGACATGCCCTTCGGTGGGAGTTTCCACTCCGCCCAAAAGAGCTAGCAGAGTGCTCTTCCCGGACCCGGACGGCCCCATAATGGCCGCCATCTCCCCAGGCATCACCCCTAAATCTACCCCCCGTAAGGCTTCCACTCGGGCTTCCGCCTCCCCATACACCTTTTTGAGCCCCCGCGTTTCTAACACATGCATAGACGATTCCACCAGATGAGGGGTAATTCAGATCGCCCGCTGAGGGGTGCAAATCTCTCTCTCTACTCCTCCCGTCGAACAGCCCTTAAACACGGGCTACGTCTCGGAGGAGAGAATTGTTTTTCCAGATATTTTGCTTATTCGTAACAGTCAGTTTAATTTCTCTATTTTGTCTAGCTTAATGGTCTCTAATCGCAAATTTCTAGTGTACTCTACTTTGAAACCGCCGACAACAAGGAGCCCCCAAATGGGGAGGCAGAAAGGGCGATGAAAAACCACAGAGGAAAGAGTTTTATCGGGCGGTGGGGTGCCGGGACGCGGTCGGGTGGGAAACACCGAGAAAATGCGGCGGCGGAATGATACTTGCCTTTTCGGTTGGACCGGAGGGAACGCCCAGGTTTTGGAGAATGTACCGGGCGGCCCGGCTGGCAGCCCCCGGCTGAGCTACTGCTTCTCGAAGCAATTCCAACCGCCGGACGGCGGCTTGCCGACGCTCTTCGTCGGTCAACCACTGTACCAAATGCCCTGCCATTTGGCTCGACTTATCCTGGTAGGTTAGGTATTCCGGAAAAGGCGCCTGCTCTGCCTCCGGGCCGGCAGGATCATAGGGGCGGAGGTCTTCGGAGTTCAGGGGGTCTGCCATTGCCAACAGATTGACCAGGGTGATGTATTTTACTTTACGGAAATACTCCTGGACTCGATAGGCCAACGGACTGATTGAGTAGTGGATGACCGTCGGCTTGGCCCGATAGAGCAATTCCAGCGACACCGAACCGGAACAGGCCAAGCAACAGTCGGCCAAGGCGATCAACTCTGGCGTCCGGCGGACATAGACCGAAATAGGCAGGTGCAGACCAACGGCGGCGATCCGTCGGCGGACCAGCTCGGCCTGATCGGCCCGATAGGCGGCCACCGCAAACCGTATCCCAGGAACCGCCTGGTGGACTAAATGGGCCGTCTTGAGAAACGCCGACAGATTGGCCTGCACCTCTTGCATCCGGGAGCCGGGCAGAATGGTTACCCATCGGCCTTGCTGCTGCAACGACTGGAGGAACGGCCCATCGAGCTTTTGGTGTTGGAGTTCGTCGAAGAACGGGTGCCCCACATAGACGGCCCGACATCCGTGCTCTTGAAACCAGGGGGCTTCAAACGGCAAGCCGCACAACACATGATCCACCAAGCGCTGCATCTTGTGGACTCGCCAACGGCCCCAGGCCCAAATCTGCGGCGGCGCATAGTAGAACACCGGAATCCGATGCACCTTGGCCCGCCGGGCGATCCACCAGTTCAGCCCCGGATAGTCGATCAGCACCACCGCCCGGGGCCGATGATGCCGAAAATACCGATCCGCCTCACTGACCAAGTTCCAAAATTTTGGCAGATGCCATAGCACCCTGCCGAACCACATAACCGCCAGTTGGGTCAAATCCGTGTGCAATTGGGCGCCCGCCTCCGCCATTCGAGGCCCCCCGTAGCCCACCGCTTCCACCTGGGGACATTGGGCCTGCAACTGCCGAATCAGATTCGCCCCGTGAATATCGCCGCTGGGTTCGCCGGCGGAAAAGAAAATCCGAACGGTTTCCGTCCGTTGGCCTGTCATCCGTGTTGTTCCTCCCCGTGTTTCTGAGAAATCCTGTTCTCGTATGGCCTTGATGAGGTTCTCTCAAGGCCCTTTTTTCTTGGGCAAAAGACAGAAGTCCTTTCCCCATCTTCTCCGCTTCCCAGAAAAGCGATTTCTGCGGAGATGCAATATCCCAAAATCCTTCGGGAAAGGAAAGAGCGAGTTCGGATCGCCAGATAGGCGACCGGAGGGCGGATAGGTATCCAGCGGCTGTTCCTGGCCGAAAGGTTTATAGGCCGCTTCTGGCGTGGTCTGGGAGGAAATCAGGCGGCAGGGCGTTATCGGAGTGAAAGTGAGAAGGATATGACTGTTGACGAAAAAGGAGAAAATTGGCGCGGATGAGCACAATAGCGAAATTGGGCGATTCAGGAAGGGCGAGCGGGGGATCGAAGCACTAAAAGGGCTGCTTCGGGGGGGCAATTCCAACGCAAAGGCCATTCGGCGGAAAGCCCCCGGCAGACATGCATGACGGTCGGGGGTTCGTGGAACACGCCGCCGGAGTATCGGACACCCATTCGGCTAGGAGTCAGGAAGGGGCCGATGCCGGGGATGCGGATTTGGCCTCCGTGCGTATGACCGGCCAGCATCAGATCAACATGATGTGTTTTCGCCCAGCGAAGTTGATCGGGGCTATGGGCCAATAGAAGCCGGATCGGGCCGCCCTGCGAGGCAGGCCGAGGGGCAGACGACAAATCCGCGGCAGGCCCGATCCACGGCAACTCATTGCCGGCCAACAGGATAGATGTTTCCTGGTGTTTCGGTTGGTGGGCGGGATCAGCCGCGGAGAGGAGGGCCGATTTCGACGCCGGCACAGACAGTACGATCCATCGACCGCCTAGGGAGACGAAGCCCAGTTGAGCGATCTCTGCCCGGATGCGGGGCCAATCGAGCCGCCAATCGTGATTGCCCAAAATAAAATACACCCCCAATCGGCCTTTCAGAGGGCGAAGCACCTCGGCAAGCCAATCCAGACAATCCATCGAATCGAGAAAGTCGCCGGTCAAAGCAACGAGATCGGGCTGGAGCTGGGCGCAAAACTCGGCCACTTCCCGGAACCACGCTTGGGCCACCCGACCGGTAAAGTGCAGGTCGGATAGATGAAGCAGTGTCAGTCCGTTCCATTCGGAGGGGAGATACGGGAGCTCTATCTCTCGTCGGGTAAGCACCGGTTGGAGAATTTCGTTTTGGGGAAGCCAAACAAGCGGATGATGTTCCGGATGGGTCTGGACTGGTTGGGACAGGGGGATCGATTCGACGTGCTGCGATAAAAGGACGTTCGGCGGCCGATGGAGCAAATGCCGCCAGAGCCAGGCCCAGAGATTCAGCCCTGCTACGATCCAACAAAAAACCAGATACACCTGCCAGAGCCAGCCAAGCCGACCAAACCAACCGGGAAGAATCTGGACCGAAGCGGCTTCGACCGGGTAGCCGACCAAAGCCGACCAAAGAAAACCCCCCAGCACCAACGTCCACAGGGCTACACAGCCGGTCATCAGCCCCCGGAGCAGCCATTCGGGCCAAGCCCGGCCGTGCATCCGATTGACCAGGCCGACCCAAAAGATCGTATGGCCTAACAGGGCCAGCAGAAGCCCCAGACCTACTAAAATGAGCGGAAGCATTGTCAGGTTTTACCAGTCCATGAACTGTGTGCAGCCGGCCAGGGGACGCCCCCATTGGAGGGGGAAAAGTTTTTCCGCCCATTGCGGCGGCTGGCCCTGCCCGATACAGTCAACATAATAGTCTGGATGGCAAGAATCAATTGCGATCCATCGGTCAGGAACCTAGGTTGCTCCTGGAGCGGGCGGAAAACGTTCCGGTTTTCAACGGGTTTTCCTAGTTCTGTACCCATTTCGAGTTTCGGACATGAGACCCTGCTGGGAGAGGTTGGGCAGGTTAGTAGGGCGATTGCCGGCCTGGACGCTGATCGGCCTGGTACGAGTGTATCAGTGGACGCTTAGTCCGATTTTGGGCCGACACTGCCGATTTCAACCTACGTGCAGTAATTACTTCATCCAAGCGGTAGAAAAGTACGGGGCTATTCGAGGGACGCTGAAAGGCCTCTGGCGTATCTGCCGATGCAACCCGTGGAACCCCGGCGGCTATGACCCGCCTTGAAAAGTTCCCGCACGAGAAACCAAGAAGGTTGTTTTGGTTGGGTATCAGAGGATTTCCGCGGCAGGATCATCGAGCGCCGTTGCTTCGGTTTTCGGAGTCCCCATCAGCCATAGTCCCAAGAGGGTTAAAGCCAATCCAGCGGCCACGGCCCAGTTCCAAGATTCCCCGAATACCACAATACCGGCCGCGGCGCCCATAGCAACCTGGGCGGCGTTGAGTAGATTCGCCCGCACCAGTTTGGTCCACCGAAGGCCCGTCGTAATGGCCAGAAAGGCCAACAGATTGCACACGCCGGCCCCGGCCATGTAGGTCCATTGTTCTGGGCTGGTGTGTCGGAGCAAATCGGGTCCCAATCGCCAAAGACTAATCGGCCCGAGCAACGCCGCTCCCACGCCGGTTACAAGCAGCACCACACCCTGGGGGGGTATTCCCTTGGAAGAAGTCATTCGCAGCATCAGGCCCAGTTGGGCAAAGGCAGCCCCAGCCGCCGAGGCCGCTCCGATCCCCAGCAGTATCTTTTCTCCCGGCGCCTCCGGCAAAAGGCTGTCGGCCTGAACTGCCCCAAAACTCAAAACGCCAATGGACCCGATCAAAAGCCCCAACGCCCCCAGGGTTCGAAGGGGGACGCTCTCTTTGAGGAAAACCCAGGCCAGGATCGCCCCCCCGGTCAGAGACACCGAAAAGATGGCAGGCACGGCCACGGCCAACCCTACCACACCGAATGACCACTGTTGGAAGATATTGCCCGCAAATTGGGCGACCAGAGCCGAAACGGCTGCCAGGCCAATCCAACCGACAGAGGGGAAAAACCGTCGGCCCCGGAGAACTTCTAACAAAAACCACGGCCCTAGCACCACTACCGCCACGGTTTCCTTCATGGCTGTGGCCCACATGGGATCGGTCCCCAGGGCGGCCAATTGACGCAAACACATATTCGTAGCCGTATAGCCTACTGCCGAGAAAAAACATAAGAGCGATCCCCAAGCTGCTGGGTTCCTCCTGAACCACATCCGATGGAAGACATCCCGTTTGGAATCTTGGCTCATTGGGTGGGACTTCCTAGAATCCTGCTGTCCGTGTGCGTCTTTTCGTGCCAGACGGCTCGTCAGACCGACTGCCAGTCCCGCCGCCGTGGGAAAAGCCCCTCTCTTCACACACCACCTGGCGGAACCATCATAAAGAATCTCTTATCGTTAGGAAAAAGAATCCCCTCGAAGGGGCTGAAGAGGACCTTTAAGGAAGAAACTTAGGTCGAAAATCGGCCATCGACGGCCTGGGAGGGCCTGGTTTTTTTCCCGCAAGAGGTTCAATCGCCGTAGGATTCCGGTTTAGGCCGATCTCGCCGCCGGGATGGGTTGCACACGACTACCAGCCCCAGAAAAATCCCCAATAGCACGATAAAATAGGAGGCCAGATAAAGGTTCCTGCCGCCCGAACCGCCCTCAGCCGGCGGCGCGGCTTGAGCCAAAACCAGCCCCTCCATCCCCAACCAAAGAATCCCCCCGATAAGCGTCATCAGCAGTTGTCTATTTCTGGACCGGAAAGTTTGCATGGGTGAATCGTCCTTTTTGGAGCAAGATACCATAGTATTCCCGAAGGGGAAAAATTATGATAGATATTTCTAAACCTGCGGTTCGGAAGATACCCGATCCCTCAGCAAGTCCAGTTTATTATAATTCCCAGTTTTGGGAAAGCCAATGCCGCGGGAAAACCAGAAAAGGCGGTTCGGTTTCCAACGGCCCGCTTGGTTTCCCACGGTTCTAGGGCAGACCTCAGAGAAGCGACAAGTCCCCATGACATCTTGAGTGTCGGTTCGACGGAAGTTATCGTTACAGTTCGTTCATTTTTCGAGGAGTTTTCTCATGCAGGCGATCTGGCGATGGTGGTGGTTGCTCTTGTTCGGATGTGTTGCTTGCGGAGCAGAGAATCAAGGCGGTCCCCAGCCGATCGGAGACGCTTCTGCTCGGGCATCTGCTCAAGACGAATCGGTGGTTCCAGAAAACCTGGAGGGTGTTTCCGCCTCGGCTGGCGGAGCTTCGGCCAAAGCAGGGCGCACTCCTCCAGGTCCCTATTGGCCTCGGTTCCACGGCCCAGACGGTCGGAACTATGCCTCCGATACGGGCCTGTTGCGCCAATGGCCCAAAGAGGGGCCGAAACTTCTATGGTCGGCCAAGAAGCTCGGCCATGGCTACTCCAGCGTTACCGTGGCCGACGGCCTTATCTTTACCGCCGGGAACATCAAGGACCAAACCGTCATCACCGCCTTGGACCTGAAAGGCAACATTCGTTGGCAGCAGCCGAACGGCCCGGCATGGACGCAGGATATGCCTGGGACCCGAGGTACTCCCACCTATGACAACGGACGCTTGTATCATGAAAGCCCGCTGGGCGAATTGGTCTGCTTAGAAGCCGCCACAGGCAAACCCATCTGGCGGCGGAACATCCTGAAAGAGTTTGAAGGAGAAAACATCCAATGGGCGCTGGCCGAGTCGGTGCTGATCGACGGCGATCGGCTGATCTGCTGCCCCGGCGGAAAGAAAGGGGCTGTCGTCGCCCTGAATAAGCACACCGGGAAACTCGTTTGGGCGTCGCCCAGCGTCGGCGCACGCGCTAGCTATGCCTCCCCCATGTTGGCCGAGCATCAGGGCGTACGCATGATCCTCACGATGAACGAAAAGGGCCTCCTGGCCGTCCATGCCGATACCGGCCAACTCCTCTTCGAATATCCTCACAAAACCCCTTACGATGTGAATGCGTTTTCTCCTATGTACCATGAGGGACATATTTTCTTTAGCACCGGCTACGGCGCCGGGTCCGTCCTGGTGAAAGTGATCGGCAAGGGCAAGCAGCTTCGGGTCGAAAAAGTCTGGGACTCCAAAGCCTTAGACAATCACCACGGCGGCGTTGTGCTGGTGGATGGATTTCTATACGGATCCGCCTACGGCGGGCCTTTCGTCTGTCTGGATTGGAAAACCGGCAAACAGCAGTGGAAAGAACGGGCCGTGGCCAAAGGGTCGCTAACCTGGGCCGACGGGATGCTCTATTGCCTGAGCGAACGCCGCAACGTATATCTCGTGCGTCCCAACCCAGAGAAGCTGGAAGTGGTGAGCGAGTTTACCCTTCCCTCCGGCGGGGAAGGCCCCTCCTGGGCGCACCCGGTGGTCTGCGGCGGTCGGCTCTATCTCCGCCATGATGACACGCTCTATGCCTACGATATCCAGGCCGGTTCGTCCCAGTAGGGCCGAGGGCAGAAAGCGGAAGGCCGAGGGCGGATGATACGATCCGGTTTTCTCCCCCCTGGCTTTCTACCCCGTGGGATGGTACACTATATAGAGATCCCTCAAAACAATCCTGCCAAGACTGCTTCTTTTTTTCCCACCCCAGGGGGCTTTTTGGGGAGACCTGGCATGAGAGTTATTCTTTCCTTCTTGGTCGTTTTGGGCGTTGTGGTTTCACTGCTGCGGGCTGCTGAACCGAAGCCCGCCGAACCAAAACCTGCCGAAGCCAAACCCGCAGAGGCAAAACCTCCCGCGGAACCAAAAGTATTGTTTGAGGACACTTTTGAAGGCAAACTGGCCGACGGCTGGACCTGGCTCCGAGAAGACGCCAATACCTGGCGAATTCGAGACGGGGCCTTGGAAATCCGGGTGGAACCGGGCGTGGCCCCCACCGTCAAAAACGCCCTCCGCCGCAAAGCCCCCGAACCCGGCCTTGGCAAAGTGGCCATCGAGGTAACCGTCGTCTTCACCGCCAAGCCCACCAACCAGTACGAGCAGGCCGGCATCACTTGGTACCACGAGGACAAGCCCGTCTTCAAACTGGTTCACGAAAATATCGAACAGAATCATGCCGCCCAAACCTACATCATCCCCGGACGAAAACCCACCGATACCTTGGCCGTCGATCTCCGGTTGGTCTTGGACGGGGAAAAATTCCAGGCTCAATATCGGCCCGCAGGTCAGGGGGAGTTTCAAACCGCCGCCGAAGGAAAGCTGCCCCGGGGCGCCGACGATATGGTCAGCATCCAATGCTACAACGGCCCAGCCAACGCCGAACATTGGATCCGTTTCGACAACTTCCGTATCCTGCAGTTGGCCCCCTAACAGGGTTCTCTCCCACAACCCTTCGGTTTTCGTAACACTTCAGCCGAAGCTGTTTCTCTATGTTTCTCTCCCCCTTGGGGATGGGGGCTCGTTCCCGCACAAGCGGGAATCCAGACCTCTGGGTATCTGTTTCCGTGGAGGCTAAATAACAACGTAGGCGATTCAAGGTAGCCCGGATTCCTGCTTGCGCGGGAATGACAATGTAAGGGCCTTCTTCCCAATAGGACTCCCTCCATTCGGCTGAAATGTTACCTGGATTCTTGCTGTTTTGGCAGGAATCACAAGGTGCTGGGCGGCCAGTACCCGCGGCCGAAAAGTTCCCCTTCTGGATTTTTCCAAGGCCATCGGGTACGATTTTTCGCTTATCTTCCTAGACTACCCAGATGGCCCGCCCAAATATCTTTTCTTATTTTGTCCGTATTGTTTGTTTTTTCTGTTTTACGCTTTGAGCCTCTTTGCTCCCTCGGATTGAGCGAAATGCTCTTTCCTTAAAGACAGGGTTTTGGTAGTTAGGGGGCCCTCAGGGTATTTTTGAGAATCGGCGTAAGCCTTTTTCTACCGACCGGCCCCAAGGGGTTCCCAAAAACTTTAGAGTTTCTAACAAAACGAAGCCGGGAAAGAATTTAGTGGGTACCCCCTAGCGGGGGATCGGTAAAGTCATTTTGTTAGAGGCTCTTAAAAACCCTCTCGTGAAGGGGATCAAGGAATGAAGCGGGTGGTATTTTGCATGGTCGCCCTTGTAGGTGTGGGGGTGATCGGTGCGATGGCGATTGCTCAAGTCCCCCGAAATGACGCCTCGGCAGTTTCTGGGGCAGGCAGTCCTTCCCCAGCGCCTTCTGCGCAGACGCCTTCCTTGTCGGGGCGGGCTGATACCCAACCTTCGGACGCTTCCGGGGAAAAAGGCCCTCGGATATTTGTGCCGGCGCCCTCCACTCGGCCGGTCCCTCCGGTCGGTCCGATAATGGGAACCGCTGTTCCCAGGGCCAATTCGGAGACCTCCTTTCCTGGTCCGAATCCCCTTCGGAGTGTGGTTTTCCCAGCCTCCGGAACTCAGATCGGCAATCCTAATTTTTCCGGGAACCCAGGTGGAAATCCTGTCCGACCGGAGGGATCAGCAGGGAATTCTTCCGGCTCGTCGGTGTCTGGCCCGCCTGGGTCGTCTGTGTCTGGGGGGGCAGGGGCGAATAGTTCTCCGATGACGGATCCGTTTGGGGATCGGGTTCGGGAAGGGGGGACTACGTCGGGGGGACAAAATTCGCCAACCCCTGGATACGCAAGTCCTCCGGGAGTTGGGGTTGCGACTTCACCGGCGGGGCCGCGAGTGGCCCAAAATCCCTCGGTTTCGCCGCCTAGCACGGTGGCCGTACCGCCAGGACCTGCTGGAAGAACACCAGAACCCGCGCCGTTTTCCGTGGATGCCAATGGGCCGACGGGTCGGTTAGGAGCAGGAAATCCTAGCACCCCAGGAGAAATCGCACCTCCCTCAGGGGGCAGCGTTTCACCTCCTCCCGCCAACGTAGCACCGGGGATGCTTTCCGCGCCCTCGGCTCGGCCATTGTCTCCTGCAGGACAACCCGGAGGTTCCTCTGGGCCGGGTTTCGGCGGGGCCATGCCTCCTTCGGAGAGTTCGGGACAAGAGGAAGGCACCGGCCAGCCAGGCAGCAAAGTCCTCGAAGGGCCGCAAACCGCCCAGATCACCATCCACAAGGTGGCGCCCCAGGAAGTTCAGGTAGGCCGACCTGCCAAGTTTCAGATCAAGGTCGTCAATACCGGTTCGGCGGCGGCGGCGGACGTAGAACTGCGGGACCAGATTCCGCGGGGAACCCGGCTTGTACGGACCCAACCTGCCGCCCAGCGCGGCGTCGGCGGCGAATTAGTCTGGAAACTAGGCTCTATGGCTCCGGGGCAGGAGATCACCGTCGAAATGGAACTGGTGCCTACCGCAGAAGGTGAGATTGGCAGTGTGGCTATGGTCCAGTATGCGGCCGAGGCGTCGGCCCGAACCGTGGCGACCCGGCCGTTGTTGGACATCAAGGTTTCTACGCCTCAGCAGGTCGTCATCGGCGATTCGACCACGTTAACCATCACCGTGTCGAATCCCGGCACCGGCGTGGCCGAGGGGGTGGTTCTGGAAGCCCATGTGCCGGAAGGATTTCAACACCCTGCCGGCAAGGAGTTGGAATACGATGTGGGGGTGCTTCGGCCGCGGGAAAGCCGACAATTGGAGTTGGTCCTTACGGCGGCCCGGCCTGGGGTGTATGATTCGGTGATTCTTGGACGGGCAGAAGGAAACCTGCGGACCGAAACTCGGCAAAAGCTTCAGGTGTTGGCGCCGCAATTGGACCTCAACGTGGCCGGCGCTACGCGGCGGTATCTGGAACGGGAGGCTGTCTATCAGATTTCTATCGCCAATACTGGTTCCGCGCCGGCAAAGGGGATAACGCTTTTGGTCGAGGTACCGCCGGGGATGAAGTTTGTTTCGGCGGACAACCACGGCTATTACGAGCAGAGCAACCGAACTGTCTCATGGCGCTTGGCCGAGCTGCCTGTGCAGACGACCGGCGTAGTAAAACTGACGCTCTTGCCGGAGGAGTTGGGCCAGAAGGCGCTTCGGATGTCTTGCACGGCGGAGCGAGTGGCTACGGTGCAGAAGGAACATCCGGTGGAGGTGGAGGGAATTGTGGCGCTGAACTTCCAGGTGGCCGACACAACCGATCCGGTGGAAAAACAGGGAGAAACCACCTACGAGATTCGGGTGTACAACCAGGGGTCGAAGACGGCCAGCAATGTACAACTGGAGGCGCTTACGCCGCCGCAGATGCGGGTAGTAGCGGCGGAAGGGCCGACTCGGCATGTGATCGAGGAGGGGCGGATTCGGTTCGAGAATTTGGCCCGTCTAGCCCCCAAAGCAGAAGCCACTTACCGCATCCGTGTTCAGTGTCTCCAGCCAGGAGACCTCCGGATGCGAGTCCAACTGTTGGCCGATGAAATGGAACGCCCGGTGATGAAGGAAGAAAGCACCCGGGTGTATTCCGATGAATAAGCTCGGCTGACAGCCCTCCTTTCGCCGTTCATGCCAGGCCCCTGTCCCCCAGGGGCCTGGTCGGTTTCTTGAGGTGGGCAACCGGAAAGACGGACGAAACGTTTTCGGAACACTTCCTTATGGTAGGCGGCATAGAAGCAGTTTTGGACAAGTCGGCTCGATGGGGGTTCGTACCGGGTTGGATTCGGCTGGCCTGGTGGCGTCGGCAGTTGCCGCGGATCGCCGATTGGGAACGGCGGTTCCGGCCTATGTCGGACGCAGAACTCCGGAAGGCGAGTCTTGGGCTTCGGTATCGGGCCCGCAGCGGCGAACCGTTGTTCCGATTGGCCCCGGAGGCGTTTGCCTTGGTGCGAGAGGCGGCCCGTCGCACGGTGGGGATGCGTCCTTATGAGGTGCAACTTTTAGGCGGCCTGGCCCTGTGCCATCGGACGATTATCGAAATGCAGACCGGCGAGGGCAAAACCCTTGTAGCCACATTGCCGCTGTATTTGTACGGCCTTCTTGGCCGCGGATGCCACCTGGCCACGGTGAACGACTATTTGGCCCGTCGGGATGCGGAGTGGATGGGGCCGATCTATCAGTTGCTGGGACTTTCGGTGGGGGTGATTCAAACCGGGATGTCGGCGGCGGAAAGGCGGCGGGCCTATGCCTGCGACATCACCTACGGGACGGCGCGGGAGTTCGGGTTCGACTTTTTGCGGGATCGACTCCGCAGCCGGGCGGAGTCTGGACCTTTCTCCCTTACCGGAGCGGTCCCCAACGAACACCAAGCGACGGGTAGAGCGGGAGCGGATGGTTGGACGCCGATGCAGCGGCCGCCATTTTTCGCGCTGGTGGACGAGGCGGATTCCGTGCTGATCGATGAGGCGCGCACGCCGCTCATCCTGGCGTCGCCGTCGCCGGAGGCCGACCCGGCGGAATTGGCCTGCTTCCAGTGGAGCGCCCAAGCAGCGGGCCAATTCCAGCCGGAAATCGACTACCTGCAAGACCCCAAAGATCGCTCCGTGTCTCTGACCGAAGCAGGCCGGGCCAAGGTCCGCCGATTGGATAAATCGGCGTCGTTAGGCGGTCTGAGCCTGCCGAAGATGTACGCCTTTGTGGAACGAGCAATCTACGTGCGGGAACACTTCCATCGGGACCAGCATTTTGTGGTTCAAGACGGAGAGATAGTGCTGGTGGATGAGTTTACCGGCCGATTGGCCGATGGACGCCGCTGGCAAGAAGGCATCCATCAGGCGGTGGAAGCCAAGGAGGGGTTGCCGGTTCGGCAAGGGACAGGCCAGGCTGCCCGGATCACGGTGCAGGACTTTTTCCTTCGGTATCCGCACTTGGCGGGGATGACCGGCACGGCCCAGGATGCGGCGTGGGAGTTTCGGTGGATTTATGGCTGCCCGGTGGTGGTGATTCCGCCGAATCGCCCGGTCATCCGGCAGGAGTGGCCGGCGAAGGTGTTTGGAACTTCGGAGGCGAAATGGGCCGCCATCGTCGAAGAGGTGCGAAGCCTTTCCGCAGCCGGTCGGCCCGTGCTGATTGGCGTCCGTTCGATTGACAAGTCGGAGCATCTGAGCCGACTGCTGACGGCGGCAGGTATTCCGCATCAAGTGCTCCACGCCATGCGAGAGGAAGAAGAGGCGCAGATTATCGCTCAGGCCGGTCAGGCAGGCCGGGTTACCGTGGCCACCAACATGGCAGGCCGGGGGACCGACATCCGATTAGGCCCTGGGGCGGCTGAACGCGGCGGACTGCACGTGATTGCGGCGGAAATGCACGAGGCCCGACGGATCGACCGTCAATTGGCAGGTCGGGCAGGCCGACAGGGCGACCCTGGCTCCTTTCGGCAATTTGCCGCCCTAGACGACGAACTGTTGGAACTGGGGTTTGGCAAGGCGGAAGCTCGCCAATGGGCCGACCGGGGCCGAGAGCATCCCGGCCTGACGGGGATGTCTCTCCGACTGTTCCGAAAAGCCCAGCGGCGGGCGGAACGCCGGCATTACCGGATGCGCAAACTGTTGCTTTGGCGTGAACGTAGGCGGGCGCAGACGCAGCGCCGTTTGGGGCTGGACCCCTACCTGGATATGCCCCAGTAGCAAGCCCCTTGGGACGCATGGTTGGAAAGCAAATCGTCGAATAGGGACTCTTTGGAAAGGCCCACCAACGTAAATAGGAGTGATGGGGAAGGATATGGAGAGCCTCTTTTGGGGGATGGCTTGGTGGTCATTTCTCGGTGGTATAGACCGGCTGGGCCTGATACAATTTAGGAAAGAAACGCCATTGGACGGAGGGATTGCCTCCTGGGCAAAGAAGCATGACGCTGGGGGCGGGGCAGACGGCAAATAGTTTTTGTCCACCATAAGCTGGCCTGAGCGATGTCCTATCGGTCGTTGAAACGTGTTTTGGGCGAGACGAATTTGGAGCGGAAATGTCGGCTCCTGTTTGGGGTATGTTTGTTTTTATTGATTGCGGCCAGTTTTTGGTGGTACGGCAACCAGACCGAGAAACTGGTCCATGCGAAGAATCCGGCGACCGGGCGGAACCTAGTGGATACGATCATGATTCGGACGCACTGGTCCAAACTGGAGACCGACCCGAACTTTCGCGCCGTGTATCTGCCCTGGTTGACCGAGCAGTTGGGGAAGGTGAAGTACCGCCAGCTTAAATTTATTTTGCCGGAGCGACAAGGCAATCTTCGAGAGACCAACGCGGAATTCAAACCCGACTACGAATTTGAACAGGAGTTGCTGAAATACTATCTCCAATACGAAGGCCCCGAGGAACCCGGAAAGGACAAGAGCGGCAAAGAGGAATCGACGCGCCCGAAGCGGGACCAGCTTTATGCGGAGCGTTTCAGCGAGGACGGCAAGACCTACTATTATTATCAACCGATTTATGCGGACTCCAGTTGTGTTACGGCGTGTCATCAGCCATTGCCTTTGGACATCGATGCGGGGGTAACCTCAGCCGGATCGACGCTTAGCGCCCTGGGCAATTCGACCGCCCGGCGCAAAGGCGACCTGATGGCGGTGATCCGGATCGGCATTCCGAACGAGGAAACGCTGGCCGCCATGCACTGGAACCGGGCCATCCTATGGACCACCGCCTTGGTAACGATGTTCTTGGCCATGCTGGCTTCTTACGCCATCATCCGGTATGTGATCGTCAAACCGCTGAAGCACCTTCGGGACGTGAGCGAGGCCATCAGCCGGGGCAATATCACGATGCGTGCGGAGATTCGGACCGGCGACGAGTTTGAAGCCTTGGCCGTGGCCTTCAACCGGATGCTTCGCCACCTGGTTTCCACCCAGGAGGAACTTCGCCAGGCCAACGCCAACCTGGACGCCAAAGTGGACGCCCTGGCGAGGGCGAATATGCAACTGTATGAAATGAACCGGCTTAAGAGCGACTTTTTGGCCACCATGAGCCATGAACTCCGCACACCGCTCAATAGCATCTTGGGTTTCAGCGAACTTCTTTCGGAACTGCCCGCGCTGGAGGAAAAATACCGTCGGTATGTGCAGAACATTCAGAAGTCAGGTCGGCATCTCCTGGAAATGATCAACGACATTCTGGACCTGGCGAAGATCGAAGCCGGTCGGATGGAATTGCGACCGGCCGATTTTAGCATCGCTCAGGTGGTGCAGTCCCAGTGCGATCTGGCCCGACCGCTAGCGGAAAAGAAAAATCTGGACCTGCAAGTCCACATCCCGGCGGATTTGCCGCCCATGTTCCAAGAGCAAGCCCGCGTCCAACAAATACTGAATAATCTCCTCTCGAATGCGATCAAATTCACGCCCGAAGGGGGCCGAATTACCGTCTCGGTAGAACGACAAGAAGATTGGTTGGTGATGCGGGTGGCCGACACCGGCGTCGGAATCGCCGAGGAGGACCAACAGATCATCTTCGAGAAGTTCCGTCAAGGCAGCACGGTACTCCGGAGCGATTCCATGGCGCGGGAATACTCCGGCACCGGCTTGGGACTATCGATTGTCAAAGAATTGTGCCGTCTGATGGGCGGCGAAGTTTCCGTAGAAAGTCAATTGGGCAAAGGCAGCACCTTTACCGTTCGGCTTCCGTGGATCATGCCCAAACCGTCTCGGGACTCGGCCTTGGCGGAGGGATTCCAGGAGTTTGTCCGGGCTGGTTTGGAACCGCGGGAATTGCCGAGCCGACCAGACCTTCCCACTCCGCCCGAAACAGCCGGCGCGGCCGCCTCCGCCGAGGTCCCCGGCCGTTCTTAAGAACTGGAAGCAGGGATAAGCCCGTCGCCCATCGAGGCGCAAGGGAACCAGAAGCCGATTAAATCTGATATTCCGGTTCGACTTCGGCGCCGCGCATCATGAGGCGCGGTTTTTCTAAAGCCACCGTCGTATTGGGCGGCACCGAACGGGTCAACCACACACTGGAGCCAATGACCGAATCATGGCCGATCACGGTTTGCCCGCCCAGGATGGTGGCGTTGGCGTAGACGACTACCCGGTCTTCGATGGTCGGATGGCGTTTTTTGCCGCGGATGAGTTTCCCTTCGGCGTCTGTCGGAAAACTCAAGGCGCCCAAGGTAACGCCCTGATACAATTTGACCCACTCGCCGATCTCGCAAGTTTCGCCAATGACAATGCCCGTGCCGTGGTCCATGAAGAAATACTTACCGATCTTTGCCCCCGGATGAATGTCGATGCCAGTTTTGCTATGGGCCCATTCGGTCATCATGCGAGGAATCAGCGGCACGTCGAGTTCCCAAAGGATATGCGCCAGCCGATAGATGGTGATCGCCTCAAAGCCGGGGTAGCAAAAGATCACCTCGTCGTAAGACCGGCAGGCCGGATCGCCGTCGTAGGCCGCCTGCACGTCTAAGGCCAGCATTTTTCGCAGTTCTGGCAGGCGTTCTAAAAAGGCCATCGTCTTCGCCTGGGCCAGTCCCTCGAAGTATTCCCGCTGTTTGACGTCGCAGTGTTCACTTTGCCCGGCTCCGTGGCACATGGCCCGGGCAATTTGCGCCGTCAGCCGATCGTGCAACCGATCGATCAAATCGCCCACATAATACTCCACATTCGCCAGGTGCAGATGGTCCCGCCGACGATACCCCGGATACAAAATCTCCTTCAAGTCCTCGGTGCAGGCGATGATCGTCTCGTAATTGGGCAGGGGGCAATAACCCAAATGCCGAATGGTCGAAACCTCCGCATACGTCTCCACCAGCCGCTGCGTCAGAATGGGTAATGTTTCTTTGAAATAAATGTCAATGGCCACCGCATGACCTCCTCCGATAACAACCCAAAAATAGCAACCCTGTGTCGGGGAAAATCTTTCGCAACCATAAAGACTCTAAGCAAGTGGGACAATAAGCTATAGGCAACAAGAAGCTGGGCAAAAAGGAAGAAGCGTCCGGAATTACTCCGGACAACACCAACATAGCCGCCGACAAACGACCCAGCCAATCATCGGAAGCATCCTTTCACTTGCCTTGTGTGTTTATCGTAGTTTCCTCCGGAGGAGAAAGCAACCCCCGCGGCGGCCCAGCAGGGGTGTTTTCCGGTGGTTTGGTTCCTAGAGGTTTCGCCAGACTCCCTATCGATTTGACAGAAAATCACTCCCCTGATTCTCTTCGGAACAAATTCCCTCTAGGGTTTAAACGGAAGGAGATTTCCAGAGGAACTCTCCACAACCCTATTTTGCCAGCCAAAAAGAGGTTTATTGCCGGCCGGAACGGTTGAACCGTCCCTGGCGGCCAGTCGCACCCCCTTGGAAGGGGGCGATGCCTTGGGGGCCAAACTGCCCCTGAAATTGCCGAAATTGTCCAAACCCAGGAAATCCCTGGGCGCCTGGCATCATAAAGGGCGGCTGCATCTGGGCGCCGGGTTGTTGGCCTGTTTGGGGTTGTTGCTGGCGGGATCGGCTGCTCGAACCGGTCCGCCCAAACTGAACATTACTTCCCATTAGCGCCGACAGCGCCTGTTGCACCGAGGCGGGATTGGCGTTTTTCAAGTTCACGACCCGGATGGTTTGGTTCGACTCGGCCGCTGCTGCATCCAGTTGCTTGACCAATTGTTCGACCTCTTGGAACAGTTGATCGGGGGCTACCACGATGAGAGAATTATTGCGGGAATCGACGCCGATGGCCATTTTTTGTTGGATATCCACCTGCGAGCCGCCCCCCGCGCCGCGTCGGCCTCCGCCGCCGCCTCGAAGCATCTGAATGAACTCCTGGGGGGTAGGAGGCCGTTGGCCCGCCGCACCGCCGCCAATCAGTCGGTCGCTGTACACCTCTTTGACCAACTCCGCGATGTCCTCCGCCGCCGTATTGACCACCGGAATGACTCGGGCCTTGGGCTGAATGGCGACCGGTTCCGGTCCTTTTTCCTGGTCCAAAATCTTCAGCAACTCTTCGATCATCTCGGTGTCTTTCGCATTGGCCTGTACCACCAGGGCGTTTAGCCGAGGGTCAGGCGTAATCTGGATGGTTCCGGTGGGGGCAATACTGCCCGGCGGCCCGCCCGGACCGCCAAGGCCCAAAAGGGTGCCCAAAATACCGCCGCCCGCATCACCCAACGCGGCCCCGGCGATATCGCCCAAAAGTCCCCGTCCGCCGCCCATCGGCGGGCCGCCGCCCGAAGAAGAGCTGGCCCCGAAAATCCGCTCCAAAAGGTCCGCCACGGCTTCCGCCTTCGCGTGTTTGAGATAAAAGACCGTTACATTGCTTTCCGGTAAATTGGACGCCAGGCTGTTCAGAAGGTTCTCAAACGCATCCAATGCCTCCAGGTCTTCCGAGGCGATCATAATGCCGCCCGGCCCGGGAGCGACCACAATGACCGGCGGTTCCTCTGTACTGCGGCTTGGCGGCCGCGCGGCGGCGGGCGATTCGGCCGGTTTCGACCCCGAAGCAGAAGAAGACGGCGACTGTCCGGAAGACGACGGCGAAGACGCCGGGCTGGGTTCCGCCGTCGGAGGGGCCGAAGGTTTTGGGCTGGTTTGTTCTGTAACCGGCTTTTCGGAAGGAGGCGGCGTCGCAGGTTGCTCGGTGGGAGGAGGAGTTTGCGGAGTCTTCGCCGCAGGCGCCGCAGGCGCCGATGACGCCGATTCGGCGCCCGACTCTTCCGATGGCGCCGAGTAGGAAGCTAAGAAAATAGGCGTCCTTGTTCGGCGGATGGAAGAGGGCAATCGGTCAGCGGTCTTTTCCCCGGTGGGTTTCGGAAGGCTAGGCGGAGTCGTTTCCCCTGGTGCATTTTTTTCCACACCGCCCGCTGGGTTACTCTTGGGCGGCGAAGGCGCCGCTGCGGGCAGAGATGAATTGGCAGGAGGCGGCGGGCCGGCCGGACGCCAGACGCCGGGTCCAGGAGTTCCGGACGGCTGGGATGGAAAAGGAGGCTTCGGAGCAGTCCCGCCGGGGCCGACTTCCGGTGGGAGAGCACCTGGCGGTCCGCCGGCCGGCGCTGCAGGAGGCCGAATGATCCGGGTCCGCATCGGACCGCCGGAAGGTTCTCCAGAGGGCGTTCCGCCGCCCAAAGGGCCGAATAGTTGTTCCAAAAGCGCTTCCGGCGTCTCGGCGGGCGCTGCGCCGGAAGCAGAGGGAGTCGTAGAAGGAGTAAAGGTGGCCCCGCCAGCACCTTCTGGCTCACTGCTGCTGGGTCGCATGGTAGGGATGACCGCCGAGGGACGCACCACCCGGATGCGATTGCGATGGACGGTAGGCCAGATTTCCAAGGCCCGATCCAGGGCGTCTTGGGCCGCCCGACCGGTGAGGGGAACCATCCGCACATTGCCGCCCCGAGTGGCTTCGGCCCCCGCCTCGCCCGATTCGCCCATCTTCTCCAGCAACAGTTTGATCTGCTCCAATTGCGACTGCGTGGCTCGCACCAAAAGCTGTTTGGCCGTCGTATCCACCTCGATCTGGGGCTTGTTCGGATCGGGCGTTTCTCCGATGCCGAAGAGTTTCTTCAGCGAAGCGGCCGCCGTTTGCGGGTCCACTTTCGATAGCGGAATCACTTCGATTTTTCGAGGATCGGCCTGCAACTGTTCCAGGGTCGCCTTAATCGTAGCGTGTTCGCTTGGCTTGCACAACGCGATCAAATTGCCCGTCTTCGGATCAATAGCCACGCGGGCGTCCGGCGACCCGGCCAATAACGTCTGAACGACCGCCAAGACCGAATTCGGGTCTGCCGGAGCGACGCTATAGACCTCCAGTTGCGGCGTTTGATTCAAGTCCGCTTTGGGCGCATTTTCCGGGACATCTAAAAACTTCAAGACCTCGATGAGTCGGCTAATTTTTTCTTCTTTGCCGCTCACCAGCAGCCCCTTGCCCGTCGGATCCGGAATGATCCGGATGGAGCCGTCCGGCGCAGCGGCCTGGTCTGCCGGGATGTCCAAAAACTGCCGTAGGACCGGCAGCACATCCTTAGGACTGGCGTATTGAAGAGTTACCTGGCGGAGTTCCTGTTGGCGGCGAACGCCTTCCGGGTCTTCGGCCCGTTCGATGGCCCGCCGAATGGCCCGCAGTCGGCCCACCGTTTCGGTTACCAAAAGCTGCCGAGATTTCGGCAACGAGACCACGGCGCCCTGCGGCCCGATCATCTTTTGCACCTCGCCTTCAATCTCTTCCGGCGTCAGTTTCTGAAGCTGGAAGGCTACCGAAACTACCTCGTAGAGGCCGCGCCGATCCAACTCCTCCGCCGGAATCGTTTCGATCAGCAGCGGCGGAATCCCGTTTTCCAGGTTGATCACCATCAGCATCCGGTTCCGCCGAACCAAAACGTAACCTTTTGTCTGCAAAATACCATTCAGCAGATCAATAGCCTCGGCGGGCGTGTAGGCTTTGTCGTCGGTATAGTTGAAGGTGCCTTTCGGCGGATCGTCCATCACCAACGATAGCCCCGCCTGCTGCGCGAACCATTCGAGGACATCTTTCCACGGCTGATACCGGAAGTTGAAACGGAGCTTCACCTGATCCAGGGGGACCATTTTGGCCGTCTCGGAGGCCGCCGAAGGCGGAACACCCGGCGTCGATTCCGGACTGCCCGCTAGCGGCTTGGAACTCGTCGAAGGTCCCGCAGGAGAAGTTCCTGTTTCCGGCTTCGTAGGGGCTGAAGGTCCAAAAGGAGCAAACTCCTTTTCCGGCTTCGTAGGGGCGGAAGACATGACGCCTGGAGGACTGGTTTCTGGCTTGGCCGACTCTGGCTTGGCAACGTCCGGCGGCGGGAGTTCGGCAGGCATGGTTTCCGTTTTGGCCGGGGTTTCTGGTTTGGGAAGTTCTACCGGCTTGGGCGACTCCGAAGGTTTAGAAAGTTCCCCGGGTTTTGGGAGTTCTGGTTTGCCCGATGCCTCGGTTGGGATAGGTTCAACGGCCATCTTGCTGGAGGCTGATTCTGGCTTGGCAGGTTCTGCGGAGGCGGCCTGCGAAGCAGGGGGCGAAGGACTCGCCCCAGGGCCTTCCGACCGAGAGCTGCCCGACGCCCCACTGGGTTGGCTGGCCGGGAGTTCCGCACTGGCCAAGAGCGATTCCCACCGCCCCTTTTGCTCCGCACTGAGAAGCTGGGCCAATTGGCGTTCGGTTTCCGCCCGGACGATATGGGTCCGGTCTTTGTTCGTAACGGCCAGCCGATCTTCTCGGTCCCGGAGGATTTTGGCGACCTCGGCCTTCTGTTGGTCGGTAAGCCCCACCGCCCTAGCCACATCTTCCTCGCTCAAACTGGCCAGGCCAAGCCGCTGAAGCCGAATCTGCTGGAGTTTCTTTTGCTGCTCTGGGCTGAGCAGGGCCAAACCTCGCCGCTCCGATTCCCGCCGGAACGGCAGCAGCCGTTCCGCCCGTTCGCCGGGGGAAAGATTGCGCAGTTGGAGGGCTAGTTCCAGAGCCTCCGCCTCCCGGCTTTCCAAAAGGGCGGTGAGTTTCTGCCGTTGTTCGGCCGAAAGCTCTAACTGCTTGGCCACCTCCGGCTCGTCCAGGAAGGCCAAAATGCCGACAAACGTCGGCTCCGCCGAGCGCACCTGGACACAGATGCCTAACATCAATCCCATCCCGATGACAGCGGCCAGCAGGTTTCCAAACCAAGCGACTTTCCTATCCGCCGATTGTTTTCGGGCCAACATCTTGATCTTTATCTTCACAGCGACTCTCCTGTTCATGTTAAAGATGGAGAGGGGATTCTAAGCGTTTGAGATGATCCAAATGCAAAACCATCTTGCTTTGGGGATAGGCGGACATATCTGATCCCGAAATATAAGCAGGCAAAGGTTCTTTCGCACCACTTTTGGGGGGGCACAAGAGAATGTCTTGCTCTCCTATGGCAAAAAACTCCCCTCAGCCAAGTAGTCCCATGCCGCTTGACTTATCTCCCTTCCATTGTAATCAGATTGAAGGAAAATATGCTACCAAAATCCCCTCGAACCCACTCCAGCGGGCAGATTCGGTTCCCCTCTAAAGAGTTACCTGTCAGACTCTCCTACTGCTATAAACCCCGAAAGTTGGCCTTTGGGGCGGTGTTTTTGGTATGAGAAACGACCCGGGGGCAAAATTAGCAAAAAAGCTCTAGGAAAATTGTTTTTTGTCAGATATAATTGATAAAAATAGGTCGCTCAAGGGACTCGGGCCTTTGGGTCGGCCTTTCTGAGCCGCCGACGGGCGGCCGGGCGGCTTTTCCCAGAGCAGTCCGTCCCCAAGAAGGAGACCGGCTGATGAAGCCTTTTCGGTGGGCCGTCTTCGGCGTGTTGCTGGCCCTGGCAGGATGGGGCGGATACTTGTCCGGAAGTTTGCTGCCCTGTTGCCCGGCTGGGGTCGCCAAAGCCCAGCTTTGCTGTTGCTTGCCGGTTTCCTCGGGGCCATCTAGTCCATGTTGTCCTTCCCAGGGGACCACGGAGTCGCCAACTTCGCAAGAAGCGTCGCAACCCTTGCCTCCGGCGGGGGTGTGCCGGTGTTGGCCGACAGAAAAATACTTGACTACTCTCTCGTCGATCCGCTTTTTGGCGTCTGTCTGGGCGTCTTGGAATCCCAGCGGGATCCGTTTGCTGCTGGATCGGTGTTCTAGCGGTTTGAACTGGCTCTATGTTCAGACGCCTCCGCCTTTAAAGCCGCGACTGCAAAGCCTCTACTGTATCTGGCGGAAATAATCGAGCGGCCGAATCCTTTGGTCAACGGTTGGGATTTTCTTCGGCTCTGTTTTTCTGAGGAGATCGATCTATGTTTGCGAAGATATTCTATTCCTCTCTAGCGATTCTGGCCTTAACCGTAAGTCCGCTTGTATTTGCCGGGACGGAGGGCGCCAAGCCGTCGGTTTGTCCCTGTGGATCGGCCTGCAAGTGTCCGCAGACCTGCCCGTGTTGGGAGGGCGGAGCCTGTGGGCAGACCTGTGGCTGCGGAGCGGCCTGTTTGTGCGGGCAGGCTTGTCCGTGCGGTGAAAACTGTCCCTGCGGCGAGGCTTGCCAATGTGGGCCAGCTTGCCAATGCGGCCCGGCATGTGCATGCCTATCGGGTAAGAGTTGTGCGTGCGGCGATGGATGCCCATGCGGCGACGGTTGTCCCTGCACCCAACAGGTCCCGTCTGGCAAATAGACCCACCATAGGAAGTCCCATAGGATAGCCGACTCCTATTGGTAATTCGTTGTCCGCACCCTGCTGGACAACAGATCGAATCTGGCTTCTCGGCAGGAATGTCGAGAAGCCTTTTTTATTAGACGGCGTTTTCCAGGTCTGTTGGCTCGGTAAGCAGGAAGTAATTCGGAAAATTCAGGAGGGAAACGAGAGATTAGACGTTGGCCGATTTTTCGGCCAGCATGGAACGGAGCACTTTATAGTCGGTTTTGCCGGTTCCCAGCACGGGCAGTTTTTCCAGCCGGATGACCTGGTGAATACGCATGACGCCTCGGAAGCCGGCCTCGGCCAGGATGGCGTTCGCCTCCTGGAGGGAAATATCCCGAGTGGTAAACAGGGCGATCCGGGGGCCGTCGGGTGTTTCGATGCCTTCGACGGCTACTTGGGGCCCCTGTTCGGTGGGCGGATAGCGGTTGGCCAACGGCTCTTCCAGGGCGGGCAGCGAGATCATTTCGCCGCCGGCTTTCAAGAAGCGTTTGAGCCGACCTTGGAAAAATAAAAACCCCTCCTCGTCCTGCTGGACCAGGTCGCCGGTAACATACCACGGTTTGCCGTCCAGTTCGACAAACGGCGGCGGTCCCGGATGGGCAAGATACCCCCGGAAAACCGATGGGCCGCTCACCAGCAACATGCCGGTTTTGCCCGGCGGCAAGGGCTGAAAACTCTCTGGATCGACCACGCACACTTCCACATTTTGGACCGGCAGGCCGATGGCCCCGCGTTTCATACGTTCCGGCCGATTGGCCGCCACAACAGGTGAACATTCAGTAATCCCGTAGCCTTCCAACAGGATCGCCTGGGGGGCCAGTCGCTCGGCCTGTTGGAAGACCGCCTCGGGGCATTTTTCCGCACCGGTTACTAGAATCCGCACTGTCCGGAGCTGCTGCGGCCGAGCCGCGCTAAGCATATAACCCAAAAATGTCGGCGTAGTTACGGCGATGGTGGCCCCATAGGCGGCAATGACCCTCACCAGGCCAGCCGCATCCGTCGGGTCCGGATGGTGTACCATCCTGGCCCCGGCCAAGATCGGCGCTAGCAGGTTGGCCAACAGGCCGAAACTGTGAAACGGCGGTAAAATGCCCAGCACCACGTCCGACCGCACCGCCTGCAATACATCCAAACAAGCGCGGATATTGGTGATCAAATTTTTATTGCTGAGCGGGACCGCTTTCGGGGCGCTTTCCGAGCCGGAGGTAAATAAAATCACTGCATAGTCGTCTGGGCTGGGTCGGGGCAGTTCCCGCTGGGAGAATCCCAGATAGGTGCGAAGCAGAGCGGCCAGGGCTTCCAGTTTGCTCACCCCCGCCCGCACATCTTCCAGAAAAACATACTCGGCCCCTGGAACTTCGATATGCAGCCGATCCACCAGCCGACGGGAAGTGATCACATGCCGAATCTCATGGGTTCGCACTGCATGAGCCAGATAAGCCGGGCCGGTGGTCCAGTTGAGCATGGCCGGCAGTTTCCCCGCCATTTGTAAGGCCAGGAAACTGACATCGGCGGCAACCGAAGAGGGCAACATCAGGCCGACCACTTGGCCCGGCAAGCTGCGGAACCGTCGGGCCAACACGTGCGCCCCCACCCAAAGCCGACGATAGGTCAACACGCCCGACAGTTGATCCGCCGTTGCTGCGTCGTCTGGATGCCGGATTACCCGTCGCCAAAACGCTTCCAGTATCGTCTCGGCCAGCACTTCCGGCGGTTCGTTGGTGCTGGGCCCTTTTTGCCATAGCGGCGGCACTTCCAGCGGGGTTTGGGCCGTTGCACTGCGCAGCCCCTCGGCCAACGCCCATAGATCGCCGATTGTGTCGATGATTTGATCGGAATGGAAGCCGAAGCGGTCTTCGACGGCCAACGTCAGCTCCATCCGGTCCAGGCTGTCCAGGCCGATCTGATCCAGGCGGGTTTCGGGCTGGTCTTCTTCGTCCAGCAAAGGACGATGAAGTCGCTCTTCCAACAAGGATCGAACTGCCTGTCGGGTGGACGGACGAATCCGGGCCGGGTCCATGAAGACGGGCATCTGCAAACATGGGAACTTATGTTCTTTACGCCGGAACCATTTTTCCAGAAAATGGTAGGGCACATAGGTGGGCTTTTCCGGCCCATCCTGGTTGTACCAGGTTTCCAGAAAGGGATTCAGCTCCTGTCGGCTCAGACCGGGAAGTTGCTCCGGGCGGAAAACTTCGATCGTGATGGTTACCTCCCGCCGGGGCGTGAAAAAAAGCAGATTGGCCAGCCCCCAAAAAATCCCTTTGAGCGCACACCAGCCTAGCCGAGGGGATTGACCTGTGGCGGCATAGGTGAACATACTGCCCCACAGACCGCGGGTCCGGATCAGCACGATATGGACATGAGGGCATTTTTGGAGCACTTCGGCGGCGGCCCGGTTGCCGCCAATCTCTTCGATCCCACGCCGCTGGATTCGGCCTGAAGGATACAGCAGAATGTTTTCGCCGCGCTGGATTGCCTCGGCGATTCGGTCCAGTACCTGCTGGACCTGTTGGAGGGCCTGTCGGCTTGGCTGCACAATCTCCGGCACCTCCAAGGCGCGCACTAGCCAGAGAAACGGCCGCAATATCGGCATCCGCCAGGCGCCGGAATAGACCGTGGGCCTGAGCCCTCCCGGAAGCCGCAAATAGGACAGCAACATGGGTGGGTCAATGTTGCCCGGATGATTCGGCATCACCAGCACCGGCCCCTTTAGGCTCCGCAGTTTGTCGGCCCCCACCAGGCGCACCCGGTAGCGTATCTTCGATAGGAGCCAGCAAATCCACCAAAAAAGCGATGTTAGATACCGCCGCATAGACAAACGACCTTACTTTCTAGCCCTCGGAAATGGTTCAACACGTCGCCGAGATTTTACCGCTCTTCCTCATCCTCTGCGTAGCCGGGCGGAAAGGGGTTGTCGGCCAGATCGGAGAGTTCTTCGGGCGGCTGCGGTGCGGTCCTTTCCGGTTCCGGACTCTCTTGTCCATAAAAAGTGCGCACCCATTGTTCCACTTCCCAATCCGAAAGAGGCATATAGGTCCACGGAGGGCGTACTTCTTCGGCCGCAGACCGATGCGTAGGGCGTTTGGCCAGGAGCCGTTCATACCACGTCCCGCAATCCACCGCCTCCATCTGCCGACGCAGGGCCGCCCGCTGCACCCGCCGATCGCTGGAAACCACCACATAACTTTTGGGCGCCTGCGCCTGGTCGATCAATTCTTCCAAAAGTTCGTCGGCGCTACTGTAGCCGACGGCAAACCGCACAGTGATCCCTTCGGGTCGGAGCAGCCGGGCGGCCAAGGGCGGCGGCTGGGCAGCATCGAACACCACCGTCGTCTGTGCCCGTTGGGCAGGGCTGAGCACCCCGGCCAAAAAACGCACCAACCGCCCCCGGGCCTCGGCCAACGCCTTCGGACCTCGCCTGGAGTCAATCCAACCCAACATGTGCAACAGATTGTATCCGTCGATCAACAGCGGCATCGCCGGGGTTTCCTGACCTACAGCAAAGCTACTATGAATCGTGCTTCGGGATATTCTTCATTTTATACCTCTAGTGGAGGTCGGCCCATTTTGCAGCGGAGCCAATTGAGCGAAGCCAGTACCCGGGGCCGACGGACCAGAGCCAATTCCACACGCCGTTTGCCGGGAAAATCCAACAGCACCAAGCCTAGCAGGATCGTCAAGACCCCTTGGCCGGGCAACACCAGCATGGCTATTCCCAGCAAGATCAGCAAGACGGCCAACACATTTTTGACCACCCACCAGGCCAACCGAAAAGCCGGATGCCGACTGGTTTGGAGAAGTTCTTTACGTCGCCGTCGGCGGAAATAGTCCTTGGGCAGCCAGGCCACGACAAAGGGTACCGCAACCAACGTGCCGACAAACATCAGCGCCGACGCCGCCCCCAACCAAGCCATCAGCGCTTTATGTCCCGAAATCCATTCCAGCATAACCGTACCCATCCCGTTCGGTATTATTGGAATTGCACCAAATTGGCCATCCCTCGGAAAGCCCAAAAATCTGGTTTCTGCCGGGTCGGAGGGAGCAGCATAGAATTCCTGTAAGATTTGTAATTATTCAGCCGAGTGTAGAAGTGCCGAGATTTTCTTAGCAAACCCCGAGATTTTTCCGGCAAATATGTCATTCCCGCTCTAGCGGGAATCTAGGCTTCTTGCAGCCGCTACTTGGGAGGAATAACAAAGTAGCCGCTTCATAGGCCCCTGGATTGAGAGCTTGCGCGGGAATGACAAGGTACTGCATTCGGCTAAAATGTTACTAAGATTTTAGCCGAATGGAATCTTAGTTTCTCCTGGAACGACTATATTTGTTCCTATCGGTTTACTGCAAGGGGTGTAAACCACCGGCCTTCCGCCAGGTATTCACCAGTGCTAGCGCCCGCAGCTCTTTTTTGAGAAATTTCACCAGTTGGGAGGCGGTGCAGCCGAGTGTTTCGGCGGCCAGTTTCGGCTCTGCACCGCTCGCGGCCAGGACATCCAGGGCCTCGGCCAAAAGAGCCGGAAAATCCTCATGTTCCGGGTTGACGGACACTCGACCAGACGAACACCTGCTCTGCCAAAGGGGACTGGGCTGATAGCCGGCGGGAATCGGCTGCCGGACTTCCAGGGCTAGATTGACCCGGAGTCGGAAAAGGGCTTGCCGACGGTTTTCCGCCTGTGAGCGGCGTTCGTTGGCCTCGGCGGTAACGCCGGTGGGCGCATGGCAGATCCACCAGGCGGTTTCCACCTTGTTGCGATGTTGTCCCCCCGGGCCGCTCCGACGCAAACGACGGCTTTGACACTCGGCCAAGAGTTTCTCTATGGGCCAAGCAGCAGGATGTTGTTGAGAAGACGGCATGGCGGGATGGGCTATTCTAGGAACAGATCCTCTTTGCACTGTCTGCAACGGACGCCGCCGCCAAGCGTAGAACCTCGAACAAAATGAAATCCTGAACGAATTGGCAGGGCTTCCTCCCCTCGAAGGGTAATGGGGACGGTCATTGTGTTAGAGGCTCTTATCGTTCTCCGCCCGGATGAGCAGTACGCTCCCATCGGAACCCAATGGAGCGTTTGAGTTCTTCCATCCATGCGGAGCGGATTTTCTGTTGGTCGAAGACGGCGACGCTGGAATAGTCGGCGTACGGTTCGGCCAAGAACATCTTCCACAACACTTCCTGCGAAGGTTCAAAGGATTTGACCCGGACCACATAGGCCACGGTTTGCGGTCGATTGAACGCCACAGCCGTCTCGCCGGGTTGCAACCGGAAGACGGCTTCCATAAACTCTTCCCCTGCCGCCTCCACATGAGGCACGTCGCTAATTCGGGGCGGCGGCGCCTGCATAAAAAGCCGGGGCGAAATCGTCCCGTGCGTCAGCCAACTAAACGGTCCCGATTCCAAGACGGTAACTCCCGGCTCTTTGGCCAGCGCTTCCTGGAGCGAGCGGCCGGTTTTGCGGGCCAACTCGGCCAATTGGGCGGCCCGATTGCGGGCCAAACTCCTGGCTTGGTCCATCTTCCAGGCCCGCAGCACTTCCTGACGGACTTGCTCGGTATCTTTGCGCGCCCGTTGAGCTTGTTGCCGGAGCGCCGCCGCCTCTTGGTCCTTCCCCTGCTGAGCAGCTTTTTCGGCTTCCTTCTCCAGACGTTCCGCTTCGCTATAGTCCCAGGAGGGGATTGCCTCCTTGGCATCTTCCAGTTTCCAGAACAGATAATAGGAGTCCACGTCCTGCGCCAAGGCGGCCTGCAACAGAGGCCGACCTTGATAGTAAAGAAATTGGATCACCGACTCCCGTCCGGCAATTTGGGCTTGGGCAAGGTCCCGATAGTCGCGGCGGAATTGCCATTCCGCCGCCAAAGGCGTCTTGCGGTATTGCAGGCCGTATTGTTTGGCCAGCGCCTCCAAATTTGGCGGCGGGGGGGGCTCGTTTCCCCGAGAGACGGCGGCCAACCGCGACTGCGAATAGACGTTCATTTGATCGCGTATCTTCTGGAGCATCTGCTCGATCTTCGCCTGGGCCTGCCCACGGGCTAACACCTCCCGAATCTCCCCCTCCACCTCCTCCAAGGAGAGATACTTCGATGTCTCCGGCGTTGCAGGAACAGAAGCGCCGGATGGCTTTTCGCCGGGTTTGGCTGCTTCCGCCGCCCCGGGCGATTCGGATGGCCCCTGCTTTCCAGGCGGGGTGGGTTTGGATTCCGGGCCCTTAGTTCCAGGTTGGCTCGAAGCCGCCGGAACTTCTCCTTTTGACGCCTCCGAACCGGCAGAAGCCGATTTCTCCCCTTTCTCTCCACGCACCGCTTCTTTCGCCCCAGAGGAAGCCGAACCTTTCTCCCCAGACTCTGGAGAAGCCGACGGCTTCGGCGCCGGTTGTTCCGACTCGGCCGAGGTGTTCCAAAGGCCAGAGTCTCCGTCTCCCTCCGCCTCGGACTCTCCAGAAAGTCCAACAAAGAAGAAACGTATCTTCTCCTGATCCGCGGCGCCCGACGTTCCCTTGGCAGCCGGAGGAGAACTGGCGGGTTTTTCCTTAGGAGCTTTTTCTCCGCCGGACTTTTCCGAACCGGACTTTTCCGCCGGGGTCGGCTCAGGACCGACGGATTTTGATTTCTCCGGCCCAGGCTTTTCTAAAGGAGGTTTTTCCGGCGGAGTTTTTTCCGCCGAACTTTTTTCTGCCGGCGGTTTTTCCGCCGAGGGTTTTTCTGCCGGCGGTTTATCGGTCGTGAGCTTTTCCTCTGGTTTCGGCGCCGAAGAGGGTTTTGCGTCCCCAGAGGGAGACTGTTTTTCTTGAGCAGCCTTTTCTTCAGGAGATTTTGGCGAAGCGGGTTCTGTGGGTTTAGCGGAAGGTTTTTCCGGGGGCGAAGAAGGAGTTTTTTCTTCGGCAGGCTTTCCCGGTTCTGCAGGAGCGGACTGTTTGGGAAGGGTCTTTTCGACCGGAGGCAATTTGCTTCGGAGGTAATGAACTTCTTTGTTTTTCTCGTAATACTGCTGAATTTGTTCTTTGGTGATGGAGGCGGGTTCAATGAATTGGGCAATATCGGCCTTCAGATATTCGACCACCACGCGATGCGGCCGACGGAAACCGGGTTGCGGTAAACTGGGGTCATAATAGTTTTCTTTATATTTTTCGAAGAACTCCTTCAGAGTAGCTTCGTCGGGCTCCGCGATGCGATCGACATACTTGGCGACCGGCTCGGCGACTAGCTCCACCGTAGCCCGCCGATTCAGCCGTTGATAATAGTCCCACCGTTGGGCGGGGGTGGTCGGGAGCACGCTGAACTGGATTATTTCGAGCATTTGCTGGGCCGCTAGCCGCATCCGAAGCGCCTCGAACAACTGCCGGTCCGAGAGATGCAGCTCTCGAAGGATCTGCCGAAACGTTTCTCGGGGAATCTTCCCCCCGGTCATCTCTTGCAGATAGGCGTTAATGGTTTGATTGCTGATGACGACGCCTAGTTCCCTCGCCCGATTGGCTAAAATCCATGTCTCCACTACGGCCTCTTCCGAAGGGGGTTCCACCGGCAACATCAATCCCATGGTCCGATAAATCCGTTCAAAAAAGGTAAGCACCATCGTTTGCTGCCGGATCAAGTTGGCCAAATCCGCCTCGGTCAGGTTCCCATAGCTCTTCGTGCTTACCACAACGGGATTTCGGACGGCACTGCTGGTGAGCGAGTCGAATACCGGACCGGACAAAAACACGAAAGCGATCATGGCCAACAGGGCCAACACTGCCAAAAAAGCTTTTTGATGTTTCCGAAAGATGCTGAAAGGACTAGCCATAAAAAACCCCTCTTTGGTGGGATTGCCAAAACTTTTCCGCTTGACAAAACTTAGAAAACCCCCTTATTTGGTGAGAATTGGGGTCAGGAAACTCCCCAAATCCCCCTGTTTGTGGGGGGTGTCGTGCCATTCTCGAAGTATTCTTTCTAAAAAACCCTTCCTAAATCCATCGAAAGAAATGAGGCGGAAGCCCCGCCCCTTTCAGGAAACCTATTATTTTAACAACCTTTGGGAGTTTGCAAAGCCGTGTTGGCTTCCCTTTTTTTGGGAAGAACATCTATGGAATACCCAAAGGCATACCTACCAAAAACCTTTAGGAAAAGCCAAGAGGGGATTATTTCCCGGCGAATGATTACTAAGTTTCTTATTATTGTGGGGTTTTGCTAAGTCCTATGGCTAAAAAAAAGTCTGCTTCCTCAGAAACCTCCTTGGTGATTGTCGAATCGCCGACCAAAGCCCGGACCCTGAGCAAGTTTTTAGGGCCTGGTTTTACGATCGAAGCGTCGATCGGCCATATTCGAGACTTGCCCGAAAGCGCGAAAGACGTTCCCAAAGAATATAAGCAAGCCGATTGGCGGCATCTGGGGGTGAACGTCCATGATAATTTTCGGCCTATTTATGTGATCCCTCGGCAGAAGGCCAAACAGGTCCGAAAGCTCCAACAGGTGCTCAAGAAGGCCAAAGATTTGTATCTGGCCACCGACGAGGATCGAGAAGGCGAGGCGATCAGTTGGCATCTTTGTGAGGTGTTACAGCCGAAGGTGCCGGTCCGCCGTCTGGTTTTCCATGAGATTACCAAAGAGGCGGTGCAGGAGGCGCTGGAGCATCCGCGTCAAATTGACGAGGCCCTGGTTCGGGCGCAGGAAGCCCGCCGGATTGTGGACCGACTCTATGGATATGAGGTCTCGCCGCTTTTGTGGCGGAAGATTGGGCCGAGGCTCTCGGCCGGCCGGGTCCAGAGTGTGGCGATCCGGTTGATCGTGGAGCGGGAACGGCAGCGGATGGCTTTTGTCCCGGCCTCCTACTGGGACCTGCTAGGAGTGTTTGCCAAAGCGACAGGGGAGACATTGCAGGCGGCTTTAGTCTCCGTCCAAGGCCGACGGATTCCCACCAGCCGGGATTTCGACCCCGCCACCGGCCAATTGAAAGACCCATCTTTATTCCTGCTGGACGAGTCGGCGGCCAACGCCTTGTGTGAACGGCTGCGCCAAGGCGAGGCCGTGGTCCGTTCGGTGGAGGAAAAGCCGTACCTTTCTCGCCCCTATCCACCTTTTACCACCAGCACCCTCCAACAAGAGGCCAACCGAAAGTTTGGGTTTACCGCCCGGCGCACGATGCAGGCGGCTCAGAATCTCTATGAAAGCGGCCATATTACCTACATGCGGACGGATTCGACCTCCTTGGCGTCGGTGGCTGTAGAAGCGGCCCGGCAGGAGGTTGTGGGGCTATTCGGTCCAGAATATCTCGCGCCGGAAGTCCGCGTCTATGCAACGAAAGTGAAAAACGCCCAAGAGGCCCATGAAGCGATTCGACCGGCCGGTCATCCGTTCGAGCATCCGGATACCCTTCGCGGGGAACTTGGTCCCGATGAGGAAAAACTCTACGAACTGATTTGGCGACGCACCCTGGCCTGTCAAATGGCCGACGCGCGAGGCCGAACCGTCGCCGTAACCATCGAACTGGACGACGCCCTGTTTGAAGTAACCGGCCGAATCATCGATTTCCCCGGCTATTTGCGGGCCTATATCGAGGACCCCGACGACCCTCAAGAGGCCAACGGCAATGAAAAGCGGTTGCCTTCTGTTAGCGTCGGGGAAAAGCTCCAGGTGGAGTCGTTGGAGGCGAAAGTCCATACCACTCAGCCGCCGCCCCGGTATAGCGAAGCCACCCTCACCCGAGAGCTTGAAAAGCGAGGTATTGGCCGACCTAGCACCTATGCTGCCATCATCGACACCATTCTCGCCCGGGATTACGTGTTCAAACGAGGGTCGGCCCTCGTGCCTACCTGGACCGCCTTTGCGGTGGTCCAACTGCTCGAACAACATCTGCCGGAATTGGTGGATTACGATTTTACGGCGGAAATGGAGGATGAACTGGACGCCATCAGCCGGGGCGAATTGGAACATCTCGACTACTTGCGGGAGTTCTACTTTGGCAAGGAACATCCGGGCCTAAAACCCCAGTTGGAGCAAAAGGCCGCCCAAATCAACGCCCGGGAAGTAGGTCGCATTTACATCGGCCAGGCCCCAGGCCCGGACAACGGCCCCATCTATGTACGGGTAGGCCGATATGGACCTTTCCTGGAACATGGCAATCGGCGGGCCAGTCTGCCGGAAAAAATGGCCCCGGATGAATTGACGGCGGCGGCGGCCTTGAAACTGCTCGAACAATCCCAAAACGGCGGTCAGCTCCTGGGCGTATGTCCTCAGACCGGCAAACCCGTCTATTTGAAAACTGGCCGGTTCGGACCCTATGTCCAGCGAGGCGCCGACGACGAAGAGAACCCCCAAAAGGCATCCTTGCTACGAGGCATGAAGCCGGAGGAGGTTACTTTGGATCTGGCCCTCCAAGTGCTGAGTCTGCCCAGAGAACTAGGCAAACATCCCGAGACCGGCGAACCGGTTGTGGTCCAATCCGGTCGATATGGCCCGTTTGTCAAATGCGGCGACCAGACCCGGTCTCTGCCGGAGCCTCTTTCGCCGCTTACCATCACCCTTCAGGAAGCCCTGGATTTGCTGGCCCAACCGAAAGCCTCCCGTCAGCGACGCAGCCAGGCCAGTAAAGAACCGCTGCGGGTGTTCGAGGCGTCTCCGGTTACGGGCAAGCCGGTCCTTTTGCTGGTTGGCCGATACGGCCCGTATGTAACCGACGGCCAAACCAATGCTTCGTTGCCTCGCGGACTGCCGCCCGAAGAGGTTACTTTGGAGCAGGCATTGGAGCTGTTGGCCCGTCGGGCCTCGCAACCTCGCCGCAGCAGGTTTTCCCGAAAACGGGCTTCCGGACGCTCCCAGGGGACTGAGTAAGAACCCCCGAAGAAAATGAGTAACATTTCCCCAGCCGACCGCAGCCGTCGTGTTTTTCTCCCGTCTCCCTGGCCGCAGAGGCGAGTCGTTTCGATCGGCTGGCCGTATTGGCTAGGCCGTATCCGCCGCCGGGGCTTGTGCCTCTGACGCCGAAGCGACGGTTTCCGGATAGAATTTCCGGCGATAGGCTTCCAGTTCGATCATCGGCGGTCGTTCGATCTCTTCGATGGTGCATTCTCGAAGTCGATAGTTGCCGTCAGCAAACTCAAATTGGCGCATGAGCGTGGGCAACTCTCCGTCATACTGAATTTTCCCATCCCGTCGAAGCCGGGAGAAAAAGACCCGGGCCACTCCAAAGGCCATCCGCCCTAGGGCCACCGTATCCTGATTGCGATGGACCCGGCGATCCAGGTCCGTCTGGGCAAAGGCTTCCATACCCAAGCGCTGATAAATGTCAATCAGCATGGCCGTCTCCACCCCGTAGCCCACCGGATACGGAATCTGCTCCAAGATGGACCGTCGGCCGGCGTATTCGCCGGAAAGCGGCTGCAAAATGGCCGTCAGTTCCGGATAGAAAAGACTAAACAGCGGGCGGATCAAGATTTCGGTTACCCGTCCGCCGCCGGTCGGACGCAGTTGGCCGGAATGCGCGATCGGCCGATCGTAAAACGCCTTCACATAATGCACTTCCGGATTCGCCAGCAAAGGCCCTACCAAACCATATACAAAACGGGGATGGATGTTTGCGATGTCCGTATCCACATAAACAAGGATGTCTCCCTGCAATAAATACAGGGCCTTCCAAAGATTTTCGCCCTTGCCGCGATAGACGCCGTATTCGGCCAGGTGCTCCGAGGCAATATACACATCCGCCCCGAACTCGGCGGCAATCTGACAGGTCTTATCGGTGCTGCCCGAATCGATCACCGCAATTTCATCCAACAGCGGAAACCGATCCATCAGCTCCGCTTTGAAAATGACGATCTCCTGACCGATCGTCTTCTCCTCGTTGTAGGTAGGCAGACACAACGAGATTCGTAGCCCTTGCCGCTCTTTCTGTTGCAAGAGCCAACGAATGTCCCAAAAATTCGTATGATGGTACGTGCGCCGTTGTAGCCAGTCTTCAGATACCATCGCAAGCTCCTGCGTCGATGGCCAAAAGCACGCCGACCACTTGAGCCACTCCCCGCAAAATCGGCTCGATCAACACATAGTCCGGTTTAGGTCGCTCGTGTTTCCGCCCATGAGTAATCCCCAGCGTAATCGCCGGGATGTCGCGAGCGATCATTTCGGAAACTTCCGACGGGGTGTGCCTTTGGTCCGGTTCGATTCCCAAGGACCGCATCACGTCAATGGTGGAGCTGACCAACCGATGCCCAAACGGGATCCCGCCTGCCCGCGTTCGGAAAAACACGTCCAATTTGGCCTCCGCCGCATGACGCGCCGACGTCTCAAAACAAATCGCCTCTATTTCCCGGATGATCCGATCCACCTGTTCGTCATCGTGGCTAACAATTTCCAGTCCAAGTAGGGCGCGAGTTGGCTCGGTATCATACGAAACACCCGCCCGGAGTTTCCCCATCCGAATCACCGTATAAGGTCGTACCGGCGTCGGAATGCCTAAAATCCGGTTGATGATCTGATTGAGCACCACCAGGGCGCTCTCGGCGCGGTACCCCCGACTCGGATTGCCCCCGTTGCGCACCTGACAAACCAAATCCGCCCGCGCCATGGCGATCGAAAAGAAATCCAATCGGCCCAGCTCGATCCCCTCCACACAGACGCCAAAATGAATATCATCCGGATATTGATCCAAAAAGGCCCGAATCCCTCGATGGTTCCCCCTTCCCAAGGACAAAATAGAACCCACAAGCACCAAATTGGAATTCAGTTCAATATTCAAATGCTCCAATATGGCCGGCAACATCGCTATCACCGCAGCCCCCATGGCGTTGTCGCTTACCCCAGGTCCAATGACCCGGTCTGCTCGGACAACGACTTCATGTTCCTGCGTAGGCCGAACAATATCGTCCAAATGCGCCGCCGCCAAAATCGTGCGATTGCCCCGTCGGCCGCGAATCCGCCCTACCGCATTGCCGATCTCATCCGTTGTGGCGTCCGTCAGCCCCGCCTCCAAAAAACGATCCAATAAAAACTGCACCCGATCCTGTTCTTTGCCCGTCGGCGCCGGCAACCGGGCCAACATCGTCAGATTCGATAAAATCCGCTCCCGGAGCGGCTTCAGGGCCTCGGGCAACTCCTCCACCGGACGACGTAATTCCACCGTAAGCGTCATGGCATCCTCCTCCTGCTGCCCAACTTCCCCAGAAACCGGTAAAGCCCACCCGCTACGGGTTCCCCTCGATCCGGGCGTCCTTCTAGGGACAGCCCCCTCTCTGCCGGAAACACCGTCCGACTAGGCGAAACTCTCCCCTGTCGGACAGACCGGGTTTCAAACACCCTATTCCGCCCAGCTCGGGCTTGCCGATCTAATGCGTTACTGTAATCCCCTTCAAAGGGTTCTATAGAAAGAGAAAATGAGATTCTGCTCAAATTAGCCGTCAGCTTGGCAGGAGCTTCCTTCAGCCAGGTTGCTTTCCCTCAGTAACGCAGACGTGTCTGGCTTTCAGTTTTTCAGTATAACCTCTTGAAAAGTCTCTTTCTAGTACCCGGAAGGGAAAAATTAAGACTTTAGACGGGGTTCCGTGTCCCCTAAAATTACTAAAAATAGTCCCAGAATAGTATTCCTGTATAACTATTTAGAGGGAGGGGATGGGAACGAAATAAAGATTTTTTGTAACATTTTAGCCAAATGCAAAGGGGGCTTCTTGTAGGGCGAAGTTCGCCCGATATTGTCATTCCCTCGCAAACTCTCAATCCAGGGGCCTATGAGGCGGCGACGTTGTTATTTCTCCCAAGGAGAGGCTGCAAGAAGCCTAGATTGGGCGATTGCGCGGCAGTAACAAGGTACTGCATTCGGCTAAAATGTTACGAAAAGAAAAGTTCCCCGTGCCAACGGGGTTTTTTAGAGCCAAGTACCTTCCCCCCCGCAAAAAATCCCCAACTTCTTGGAAATTGGCCCACAGACTATCCACGTCCCTCTGGCCCCGGATGCACCGGCTCGGTTACCAAGGCCGAACGGGCCACCGCTGCTCCGTCCAGCCCCTCCTCTGCCCAAGCGATCTCTAAAGGGAGCTTCGCAAAATCCACCATGCACCCATTTCGCTCGTATCCACTCAGGTCATAACTCCGGCCCATCTTAATACAGTCCTTTGGACAGTTTTCCGTACATATCCCGCAGAACATGCACTTGGTATAGTCGATCACATAGGCGGTAACCTGAAATCCCTTTCGCCCTTCTACCCGTCGTTTGCTCATATAAATGCACCGGATCGGGCAGTCTCGCGCACACCGTTCGCAAGCAATGCACAGGCGGAGATCATACCGGTGGAACCCTCGAAAACGCTCTGCCAGTACAGCCGGTCGTTCCGGATATTCATAGCGATGGGTAAAAGTCCTTCGTTTCGGGTCATAGCTGGCCATCCACGTCCGCACCGTCACCCAAAGGGCCTCTCCCACGCTCCAGACCGCATTCCACACATTCCTAAGCCACCCTTTCATGGGGACTTCCCTTATCTTCTCTTGATCTTGTTGTGCAGGATTTTCCAAAATCAGGCTATCGCACCCCCCTGAAAGGAGGGATAACAGCATTTGTCTTCCTATTTACTAAGGTATAATTTGAGTGTATCGGGTAGGATCTGATGCCGCAATCCATTGGACACGGAAAGACTTGCCCCGCTATCCAATGTCTTCCCTGGCCCTTGGAGATGCACGAAAATAGGGTAATTTTTGCATTTACTCCCCCTTTGAGAGGGGGAAGCTCTCTACTATAGGATATATATAAATCTTATTAAATGTGGAAGATTTGCTTGACTAGAGAAGATTGGCAGAGTATGCTCAATTGAAGAGAGGTTCCCTACCCAGAGCGAGCCGAATCCGCTCCAAAAGGGTGTAGAAGGGAACCCATCCCAGCAGGCGAAGGAACGGACAATGTTGGTTTTGTCGCGTAAGAAAAACGAGAGTATTGTCATCAATGATGACATTACGATCGTGGTGGTGGACATTCGCGGGGACAAGGTTCGCTTAGGAGTCGAAGCCCCTAAAGAAATCCCTGTGCACCGCCGAGAGGTGTTTGAGGCTATCCGACGCAGTCAAGCCGAGGCCGCCAATAACGCCGCCTCCCCTACCGATCCCTCCACCCCCTCCTAACCCCCCCTCCCCAGGGCCTGTCAGGTTTGCGCCCCGGTAGGGAGAGTATTTTTTTTCGACCCCTTTTGCCGTCCTGATACCTAAAAAATCAGGGCGTTTTTTTTGCGCCTTCTCGGACGCCCGGGTTCACCGGAGAAGCCCCTGGGATGATTTGCCCCAGAACAGAAAACAGACTCTTGCCAAAAGTCAACATAGCCCCTTGTGGTTTTCGGCTTCTTGGAAGTCCATTTTTCCCATTCCCACTGCCAGTTTCCATCCCCTCCCTTGACCGACAACCCACTCGAAGGGTATATAATAGAAATCCCCCTCGGAGGTCCCAAAGGGGGTTTTGTTTTTCGTACCCATTCCGTCGAATGGATCAACCTGTTCCTGCTGCGCAAGCAGCAGCCGGTCATGCCTGCGTAAGCAGCCGACCGTTTGGCCCCGTCGTCTAGCCCGGTCAGGACACAGGCCTTTCAAGCCTGTAACACGGGTTCAAATCCCGTCGGGGTCGCTAATCCTTAGTACAGTAGCCAGTTACGACAAGCAAAGGGTTACATAACCTCGGAATCTTCAAGAGGTTCAGCCGAAATCTTCTCTATCTTGCCAAGCGATTCCGACGGTTGTATTGCCGCCGGTTGTGTTACTTTTTACGCCACGACGCTTTTGTGTTCCTCCCCCCACCGAGGACGGCTTGTCGGCCCTCTCAAAATCGAGGTCTGTTACTCTTCTGGAATGGCGGTATGGCAACCGTGTCGCTAGGCCAACACCATGCCGTTGGCCTGAAAGGCGGCGGTCTGGAGGAACCACTCGACCCATCGAACGAAGCCGTTGGCTTTATCCTTCGGAACCAGCAGCCCCTTTGCCACGAGGAACCTGCGGACCGCGGCTTGCCAAGCCCCAATAACGCTCACGCACCATTACCTCGCTTCGTCATAACCGCCATAGAAGCCGACGAAAACGGATTGGCAATGGCAGTCTTCCAAAACCTGCCAATCTGGAGAAACGCCGCCGAGTCGTTCTTTCTCAATAGTTTGCAGGGATTTAGAGGCTCTAACAAAACGAAGCCTCAAAAGATTCAACCTATTCTCCCCGCTGGAGGAAGTGAGAGGGATGAAGGCGGTGGGCCCTTACGGCGGGGAGGTCTGCCAGGGGAACCAGCGGCGGCGGAGCTCGTGGGGCCGGGACCGTTGGATGTCCGGAGGCGGATTCTGAAATTCCATCGGACGTGCCCCCTCTACAGAAGGCCCCAAATCACCCTCCGGATACGGGTCGAACTGAAGGGCGCGGAGCTGTTGGGTTTGAGCGGTTCCGGGATGTCGCCAGTTCGGCCCGGCCAAACCGGCACACCCTGGGATACCCCCTACTCCTAACAGGGCCGACAAAAGAAGCAGGAGCGAATAGCCCCTCCAGCGGGTGGTTTTTTGGTGGGAGGCAGGCAGACCCTCCGATCTATCCCCCAAACTGTGTACTCGCCTCGCCCAACTATAGGAGTTCGACTGGCTGGGGTGTAGTGTGTTGGGCTGTGGGAGGTCGGCCATTTTCGATACCTTTCGATCCTCTCTTCTTTGCGGGCTAAACGCTGAATTTTTGGCCCAGCCAATCTGGTTTTTCTGTTTTCGGATGGCTCCCCCCTCGTAGAGGTGGTTTAGAACGGAGAGATAACGGACAGATACCGCGATCGCCCCATCGCACGCCCCCCAGGCGGGACATCCAAAAAAGTCAGCGGATTATAAGAGCATTGCTGGCAATGGGAAAAGAGGAATTCCCCTGGCCTGCCGCTTTCGGCTTTTTTCGGTCGGGGCCGCTTTTTTAGACCGGAGGAATCCCTCCGGAAGGGCATTCCCCCCAGGAGAGAACCGGTTTTTTAGCCGAGAAAAACGTCCAAAAAGGTGATGGGGCCGTCTTGGGGGATGATCGGTACTGGGGCCAAGCAGGCGGGCAGGAATAGGCAACTGCCCGGTCCCACCGGTAGTCCTGAAGGGTCGCCTTCGACGGCGGCCTGGCCCTGGAGGAAGATCAGGATATGGAATCGGCCATCGCCTCCCATGGGCTGGGAGCGGTCGAACCGCCACTGGAGGATGGCAAAATAGGGGCAATGGACAAGTTGCACAGCTTCTTTCCCGGCCAAGGGTTGGGGTGTTTGAGGATGGACGGGGCCTTGGTCGAAATCAAGCACGGCCAAGGCTTGCTCCACGTGCAATGGCCGGGGTTTACCGTCCGGTCCCAATCGGTCCCAATCGTAGAGGCGGAAGGTCGTATCGCTATTTTGCTGGATTTCGGCTACCAGCAGGCCGGCGCCGAGGGCATGGACGGTACCGGCGGGCAGAAAGACGCAATCGCCGGGTTTTGGCTCGAAACGGTGGAGGAGTTCGGCGCAGGCGCCTTTTTGGAGGGCCTGGAGGAACCGTTGGCGATTCACGCCCGGCTGGAGTCCTGCATAGATGAGGCTGCCCGGCTCGGCGGCCAAGACGATCCAGGCTTCGGTTTTGCCGGGATCGGGCAGAGCCAATTGGGCGGCCTGGGTGTCGGTGGGATGGACTTGGACGGAGATGGTTTGGGCCGCATCGAGGAACTTGACCAGCAAGGGAAATCGGCCCTTGGCCTGGGGGGCGATTGTTGGGAGAGGTAGGAGGGCGTCGGCGGCGGGGCCAAGCAATTGGGCGCCGTACTGCTGGATCAATTCGTGGAACGATCGGCCTGCGAGCGGGCCGGCGGCGACGAGAGATTGGAGATTCGGACGGTCGCAGATTTCCCAGCTTTCGGCGCAGGGCTGAGGGCCTGTGGGTTTGCCCAGGAGGGTGCGTAGCCGATGGCCTCCCCAGACGTATCGCTGAAAAATCGGTTGAAAACGCAGGGGATACAGGGCGGAATGCATGGCGGGGACCTATGGTTGCATGGGTATTCCTGCACCGGGGCCGGGAGTTATTCATTGTAGGACATCCCGTAGCCTGGTATTATAGAAGTTTCGGCGGGAAATACCCGCCCCCCTGGTAGGAGACCGGAAGGTTGAAGAGGAATCCAGCGGAGTGAGGATCGCTTTATTTTTCGGTAGCAGCATCTTAGAGGCCGACAGACTTTGACGAAAAAGAGGTGGCGCCGACCATGCCTCGATATCAATACGACGAAGATATTTTCAAAGACAGCACGATGAGCTTCGGGGAACACCTGGAGGAGCTCCGTCGGTGTTTGTTTCGGGCGTTGCTGGGGTTGATGGTGGGTTTTTTGGTGGGGTTGGCGGTGGGCCGATATGTGGTGGAGTTTATTCAGACGCCGCTTCGGGCTGCTTTAGAGGGCTACTATGAACAAAAAGCCCTTGCAGACGCCCAACGTCAATGGGAAGAACTGCAAAAGCAGAATCTTCCGCTGCCCACCGATTTGGATGCGGTCAAAGAGTTGGTAACCAAAGAACATCTCCTGCCCGAAGAGGTGTATGTGGATCGGGAAGAATTGCTGCGGGGGCTGGAGGAGCGGTATCCGCAGGCGAAGGAAGTGATTAGGAAAATTTTGCAGGACGCCGCCGGGGCCAGTTCTACGTCCGAAGGAGCGGCGAAGAAAAACGTCGGCGCCGAACAAGCCGAAGAAACTTCGGCGGATTCGGCAGCGGCAGGGTCTGCCCGACAAAACCTGATGCGGATGTTTCTTTGGCGGCGCGTGGCCGAGGACCCCAGGGTGCAGATCAAAAGCTTCAATGTGCAGGAGGGGTTCTTGATCTATGTGAAGGCGTCGCTGCTGACGGGGGTGATCTTGGCGAGTCCATGGATTTTTTATCAGTTATGGATATTTATTGCCGCCGGACTTTACCCGCATGAAAAGCGCTATATTCATATCTTTTTGCCGATCAGTTTGAGTCTGTTTTTAGCCGGGGTGGCGTTGGCGTTTTTCTTTGTCTTTCCGCCGGTGTTGGATTTTCTGTTTAGTTTCAACGGGTGGTTGGGTATCGACCCGGACCCACGGATCAGCGAATGGCTGGGATTTGTGCTCTTCTTGCCGTTGGGCTTTGGGATTGCCTTCCAATTGCCGCTGGCGATGCTCTTTCTGGAACGGATCGGCATTTTTACGGTGCAATCGTATCTGGGCAGTTGGCGGGTGTCGGTGTTGACGATTTTTGTTCTGTCGATGATCCTAACGCCAGCGGACCCGTACAGCATGTTTCTGATGGCGATCCCGCTGCTGTTTCTCTATGTGTTGGGGATATTAATGTGCAAGCTGATGCCTCGGCGGTGGAGTCCGTATGACTGATGGCGGGCCGATGTCTGCCTATGGAAAAGGCTGCTGTCCGAACCGCCCCCAACACGCCCTCGACCGTGGAAGGGTTCCAGCATCCAAGGGCTCGGTGATTGTCCGGCCCGTGCAAGTGGGAATCCAGAAAGATTTTCCTCTGGGGCGGGGGCCATTGCCGCTGCTGGTTCGGGGGCCATGCCGCTGCTGGTATGGGGGAATTGTTCCAGACGCTGTTAGATGGCCTCGCCGCCGCGTTCTCCGGTTCGGATACGGATGCAGTCTTCCAGGGGGAGGATGAAGATTTTGCCGTCGCCGATTTCGCCGCTTGATCCGGATCGGCCTGCTTTGAGAATGGCCTCGACGGTCGGCTGGACGAATTCGTCGTTGACGCCGATCATCAGTTGCACTTTTCGGACCAGATCGACCGTGAATTCGAGGCCCCGGTAGATTTCCGTCTGTCCCCGTTGCCGACCGAACCCTTGGACATCCATCACGGTCAATCGGAAGACCTCGACCTCGGCCAAGGCGGCCTTGATGGCCTCGAGTCGGTGGGGTTGGACGATGGCGATGATCAGTTTCATGGCAACAGCACCTGTTTGGGGAAATGCGGCGGATCAACACCTTCCCAAGGCAGACCGAACGGGTTCTTCACCGGCAAGAGGGGAACCGATCGACAAAACCCCTCCTCCGCCGGCACCAGCCCCAGGTGATTTCCTGGAGGCGAGTAGAGGGGCCTTCCCCCCCCCCGCCGGCGGCCGTATGGCTAGACGCCTCTTGGAAGAATCGTAGCAGAAAACCTACTTTTGGTCTATGGAGTCCACCCGTCGGATGGCCTGAAGGAACTTCTCCATCGAGGGACACCGTTGGTGGGGATCGGACTGGATACACCAATGGATGGCCTCGGCAAGCCGGGGATGGATCTTCGGGCGATATTTGCGGATGTCCGCGGGGGGTTGATCATGGGTCATGGCAGCCATTCCCGTACTGCCGCGGGGCCAGGGCAACTCATAGGTGCAAATTTCATAAGCGGTTACGCCGAAAGAAAAAACGTCGATCCGCTGATCGGTGGGGAATCGGCGAACCAGTTCAGGGGCCATGTAGTTGGGCGTTCCGGTGCGGTTGCCGGGCTGCATAAACGGTGGGGTGGCCGGGACCGAAAGCCCGAAATCGGTCAATTTCACAGTCTGGCAATCTTCGGTCAGGATGAGGTTCCGCGGACAAATATCCCGATGGATAAAACCGACTTTATGGACCACGTCCACCGCCTCGGCCGCCTGGCGGATGTAGCGAACCTGGTTGCCTTCGAGCAAGGGGGCCCGGGTGGCCAACACCGTGTTCAGCCCCGGTCCGCCCAGATATTCCATGACCAAATACTGGCAGCCATCCGTGGTTAAACCATACTCGAAAGTTTTGACAATATAGGGATGATCAAAGAGCATGGCAATTTCGCCTTCGCTGGGTTTGCCCAGCCCTTTGAAACGTTCTTCCACCGCGGCGGTCTTTTTCGGGTCCAGGATTTTCAGGCCCACAATCTGGCCCGTTTTCCGATCCCGGGCCATGTAGAATTTCGACATCGTCCCGGCAATCCCTTCCCGTAGAAGCTCAAACCGCTCTTTGACATCCACTCGATTCAACCGTAAAGCCGACTTGAGCCGATCCAAAAGTCCCATCGTACCTGATCCACCCTAGAACAGTCGCAAAAGGTTTTTTCTGTGTGGCAGAGGAAAGTGGGGAGCCCCAACCTCCCAGCGGACCGGTTTTTCTCCCCATCGGGAGGCAGAGCGTCAACACCCCCCTGGGGAGAGGAGGCCCTGGATATTTCCCGATCCTTCTTTTTAATCTAGGCGGAAAACCGGTTATCGGCAAGCGAAGAAAAAGGGAAGGAGAACCTCGCGGGGGGAAATGTCCCTCCCGAAGAGGAAAAAACGTCGCACGAACCAGGGGGCCTGATGTATTCCAGGGAGTTGTCTCCCGTGGAATTTTGGAAAAAGGCAACTTCTTCGTTTGCAATAAGTTAGGTTGATCTTTGGTTCTGGCCTTCTCATAGCCTTTTCCCCCACCAAGAAGGCGGCTTCCGGTCATGGTTGTCGCCATTTTGGGAAATCCAGGCTTGAAGAAACTCCCGAAAAAGATAGAATAGAGAATAAATGAGATTGATTCTCATTTGCAATAAGTTCCCACAGCCCTGTACTTCCTAGACCCTACGTCTAATCCCCGCCCTTTATGAATCCCTTGATCCCCCTTCCATGTTGTCCAGAAGGCCGATGGGTTCGGATTGAAGCGATGGACGGCCCACCTGCCGAGATTCATCGACTCCGGGAATTGGGACTTCGTCCGGGGCGTCGGTTCGAGGTGTTTCGGTGCGGCAATCCCTGTATCTTACAGATCGACGGACACAAACTCTGCCTCCGTTGCGGGCCGGGGGTGCAGGTGCTGGTCCAGCCGGAACAACCGCTGCCTGGTGCGGACGGTGCGGGTTCGAGAGGGGGAGTTTCTTCTTTCGGCAGATTTCGTTGGCGGCGAAGGGGCAGGTAGGTTCGTAGGAGACGCTTCGCGCCTCATGGGTGGGAAGCCGGTCTTTACCGGCTTGGGGGCCGATGGACCAATAGATTGCCGTCTGACAGACGCTTCTCCATCCCAGGGAAATGTCGAACGGAAGAAGGCGGGCGTCTTCGTGGGGCAGGAGGTGAATACAGGAAAGACTTCCTTTTTCTCTTTCTGTAACATTTCAGCCGAATGCAGAGGAGGCTGATTTTAGAGCGAAATTGGCCCAAGGTTGTCATTCCCGCGGAGGCGGGAATCCAGGGTCCTGTGAGGCGACTACGTTGTTATTCCTCCCAAGTAGCGGCTGCAAGAAGCCTAGATTCCCGCTTGCGCGGGAATGACAAGGTACTGTATTCGGCTAAAATGTTACCTTTTTCTCTTTTTTCTGAAAAAACGCGATATGCCCTCGGAAAAGCCCCCTTTGACCATCGCCCTGTTGGGCAATCCGAATACCGGGAAAAGTACGCTTTTTACCGCGTTGGTGGGGGTGCATCAGCGGGTGGGCAACTATCCGGGGGTAACCGTCGAGAAGAAGACCGGCGTTTTTTCTTATCAAGGCCGACGGTTTGAACTGGTCGATCTGCCCGGCCTGTACAGCCTCTCGGCTCGGAGCCGAGACGAAGCGATTGCCGTGGAGGTGCTTCTGGGCCGATCTCCGGGCGTTGCATCGCCGGATGGGGTGATATTGATCGTCGATGCGACCAACCTGGAGCGGAATCTGTATTTGGTTTCTCAGGTGTTGGAGTTTGGCCTGCCGACGGTAGTGGCGTTGAATATGATCGACCTGGCCCAGCGTCGGGGGATTCGGATCGATGTTGTGGAGTTGGAACGTCGGTTGGGGGTGCCGGTGGTGTCCACCCAGGCCAAACGTGGGGAAGGGATTACTGCTTTGGAGGCGGCGTTAGCGCGGGTAATTGAGCAAGGTGTTCGTCCGATTTCCAGTCCTTTGCCCGAACGTTTTTGGGAGGAAGTGGACCGATTGGCCCAAGCGTGGGAGGGCAGGTCGTGGCCGCGACCGCTGATTGCCCGGCTCTTATTGGACCCGACCGATGATTTGCTAAGACTTTTTTTGTCTGAGTCGGATGGGCCGGAGGCGACGGCATTGTCGTCGGCCAAAGCTCGGCTGGCGGAAGCCGGGATTGTGCTGCCCGATGTGGAAACCACGGCCCGCTACCAGTGGATCAACCAGACGGTGCAAGCGGTGGTTCATCGGCCAGAAAGAGAGGGCCGGACAGCCGCCGATTGGTTGGATCGGCTGCTGACGCACCGGTTTTGGGGGCTGGGGGTGTTTGCGGCGGTGATGGCGGGAGTATTTCAGGCGGTGTTTTCCTGGGCGGCGCCGGCCATGGCCGGCATCGATGCGGCGGTACAATGGGTTTCGCAAATGGTCCAGGTCCATTTGCCGGCAGGGCCGCTGCGGAGTCTTTTGGTCGATGGAGTCCTGGCGGGTGTGGGCGGGGTACTCGCCTTTTTGCCGCAGATACTGATTCTGTTTTTGTTTATTGGGATATTAGAAGATAGCGGCTATATGGCCCGGGCGGCCTATTTGATGGATCGTTGGATGATGCGGGTGGGGCTGAGCGGCAAATGTTTTATTCCGTTACTTTCGTCGTTTGGCTGCGCGGTGCCGGGCGTGATGGCGGCGCGGGTCATCGAAGAACCACGCGCCCGATTGACCACGATGTTGGTAGCGCCGCTGATGACCTGTTCGGCCCGTTTGCCGGTGTATGCGATGCTGATCGCTGCTTTTATTCCCCAGCGAAGTTACCTGGGTGGTCTGCTGCATCTGCAAGGGCTGGTGTTGGGGGCGATGTATCTATTGGGCGTAACGGCGGCGGCGGTGGTCGCATGGCTTTTGAAGCGGTTTTGGTTTACGGGGCCAACGCCGCCGTTTTTCATGGAACTGCCCAGTTACCAATGGCCTTCGGTTCGGACGGTCGTATATCGGGTGGTGGAGCGTGGCTGGGTGTTTTTGCGTTGTGCGGGCACGATCATCCTGGCCACGTCCATTCTGGTTTGGGCCGCCCTGTATTACCCCCATCGACCGGAGGAAGTCGAAGGGCCTTTTGTTAGCCAGACGCAACAATTGGGCCGCCAACTTCACCATTGGCTTGCCCAGACGCCGGACGGCAGCCCCGTAGCCGCCGGGACGGCCAAGTCGGCCCTGGCCGATCTGGCCGAGCAACTGGCTTCCGCCCAACTCCCCTTAGAACCCCTGCTGGAGGAAGCCAGTTTCCAAGTGTCGCAACTACCGGAGGGACATGTCCCGGAATCCTTTCTCCAACAGATCGAACAGTTGCGGGCCGAGCTATTGGGCGCCTACCAACGGCAAAGTCTATTAGGTCGGATAGGTCGGCTATTGGGGCCGGTGTTTCGACCGGCCGGATGGGACTGGCGGATCGGGATGGCAGTGATGGCCTCGTTCCCGGCCCGCGAAGTGGTGGTGGCCACGCTGGGGGTCGTCTTCAATGTCGGTCCTACGGACCCTGAAAATCCCGAAGCGATGACCCAATTGCACCAACGCCTTCGGTCGGCCGTCTGGGAAGGGACGGAGCAGAAACTTTTCGACCTTCCGGTCGCCTTGGGACTGATGGTTTTTTACACGCTTTGCGCCCAGTGCGCCGCTACGCTGGTCGCCATCCGACAGGAAACCCGCTCCTGGCGGTGGCCGATCTTCGTCTTCGCCTATATGACCACGTTGGCCTATCTGGGCGCCGTGCTGACCTATCAACTGGCCAGTCGAGCGGCAGGTATTTGAACTCTATCGCCGCCCGGCGGCAATAATATGGGATACGTTCTGTTCGATCGTTCCGGCGTAAGGCGGGGCCTTGACCGGACGGTCTAAAATGGTTTCCAGTGAAATACGTTCTGGGAGGCTCGTTCTGTGCAGCACGTCTTGGTCGGAGCGATGATTCTTGCGGCGGCCGTCTATCTGGTGCGGCGTTTTCTCCGGAGGGGGAAGAAAAATCCGGCGGTCTCGTCTTGTCCCGGTTGTTTCGGTTGTTCGGCGTCATTGGAGCGTTTCGGCTGCTCTGCCCCGTCCGACCAACCCGTGCTCAATCAGCCAAGGCCCAAATAGCTCCTCTCCCCGCCGACCGCCTTTGACGCCGCTCCCGTAGCGGATTACACTGATAGGTAAACCCGCCTTGATTCGGAAGGGGGCCTTTTCGTCCCTTCCGCCTGCCCAGTTACGAGGCCCATGTTCTCTATAGGGTGGGCCGAAAAAATTACCACTAGAACATCCCGCCTGAAAGGACGACTTCCGATGAAAAAGCAACCCTGCACGAGTCCGTTTGCTTGCACACTGTTCAGCATGATCCTGGTAGGCGTCAGCATCCATTTATGGGGGAAGGGGGAAACGGCGGGGTCATGGGGTGCGGTCGCTGAGCAGAAGGCCGATCCTTCGTCCGGTTCGGCCATGCCGCCGAACATCCAACCGATTCCGAAGGAAAAATCCTCCCTCCTTTCTGCCGCTCAGGCCGGTCCATCTGCCGATTCCGCCCTGCACGCAGCCAATCCAGAGGCGGTTCAAGAGGTGGAGGCTGGCCGACGGGCGGTGGCGTATGCCTCCTGGTGGGGATTCGACCCGCAGGACGCCACACGGGCCTTGCAATCGGCGCTGCGGTCGAAGGCCAAAAAGGTGATCATCCCGAAAATGCCCACCGCCTGGATCGTCGATAAGATCGAGCTGGTGGGCGAGAAGGAGATCGTCTTTGAGCCGGGCGTCGAGGTGATCGCCAAACGGGGCGCTTTCCGCGGCAAAGGCGATAGCCTGTTTACCGCCTGGAACCAAAGCCATCTGAAGCTGATCGGCCCAAGGGCCACCCTGCGGATGTGGCGGGCCGACTATGACCAGCCGCCCTACGAAAAGGCCGAGTGGCGGCATGTCTTGAGCCTGCGTGGCTGCTCCGACGTGCTGGTGGAGGGCCTCACCTTGGCTGAAAGCGGCGGCGACGGCGTGTACCTGGGTGCTGGCCGTCGGGGCGAACCCAACCGAAACATCACTATCCGGAACGTCGTCTGCCTGAACAACTATCGGCAAGGCATTAGCGTCATCACGGCCGAAAACCTTCTGCTGGAAAATGTCGTCATGCGGGGGACCCGGGGCACGCCGCCCGCAGCGGGCATCGACTTCGAGCCGAACCGGCCCCAAGAACTGCTGACCAACTGTGTGTTACGGAACTGCGTGTTTGAGGATAACGCCAGTTTCGGGATGCATGTCTATTTAGGGGCCATGAACGCCTCAAGCCGACCGATTTCCATCCGGCTGGAAAACTGCACCAGCCGGGGGACCAACGCTGGTTCCCTGAGCATCGTCAACCGCGGCGGCCCAGACGAGGCGGTTCGAGGCGTAGTGGAGGTAGTGGGCTGTCGGTTTGAGGACGCAGGCCAGATGAGGATCGTGGTCCAAAATCCGGTGAATGGTTTGCAGGTGCGGTTTTCCGGGTGTCGGCTTGCCGACCCGTCGCCAGAGCCTAAACCGGTCGCCCCGATTGTCTTCCGGTCGTCCAGCGGCGATGAGCAGGATGTGGGCCAAGTCCGGTTCGAGGACTTTCAGATCGTCGATCCCGCGGGCCGACCGCCCATCCGATTTGAAAACTCGGCTGGCGTCTGTCTGCGGGAAATCCACGGACAAATCCTCGTGCAAAAGGGGCAAGAGACCATCCGGTATGACCTGGGGCCGGAGTGGTTGGAGCGGCATTTCCCGTGCGATCCGATTCGGCAATTGCCGTTGGCGCCCTTGGACCGGCTGCGTGTGGTGGAAAACAAGCGGGCCGCCGGCGCGCTCCAACAACTGCCGCCGCATCGGCTCCGAGCCGAAGCCCGCTATCTGATCTTCGCCCAACAGAACGATTTGGTTCAGTTGGAGATGGCCTACCAGCAAGTGGGTCGATATCAGGGAAAACTCCTCCGGGTGGAAATCCACAGTCCGGAAGGACGCCAGGTCCAAAGCGTCGAACTGCCCTTCCAAAAGACCACCTCGGTGGAATTCCGAGCGCCAGAGACCGGAGTTTTCCAGATTGTCGGCCTGCCGGGATTGAATACCCTCCGATTGGTTCGCAGCAGCCATCCGGCGGCTATCGGCGGTCAGCGGGGCTTCATCCACTTGTTGGGTACCGTCGGCCAGTATTATCTCTACCTGCCCGCCAACAGACGATTGGGTGTTTCCGTAGCGGGCGAAGGACCGAAAGAACAATTCAGCGTCGAACTTACGGATCAGGAAGGCCGATTGCTCTGGCAACAGGCCAATTGCGACAGCCCCCGGTCCATCCTCCTGGAGGCCCAAGAAAAAGATCGGATACTCCAGTTGCGGCTCCTTCGGCCCAAGGAGGCTACTCTGGAAGACGTCTATATCCAGTTTCGCGGCCTCGGGGCCTTGTTGAGCTTCCAGCCGGAGTTTTTACTCTACGCCGATCCGCCGTCCCCGGCAAAGAAGTAAGAGTCTCTCACACAATGAGACCCTAACGGGGCCGCCCCCTGTCTTCAGATTGACGGTCGGGCGGCGCTGCACGGAGGCGGCTCTTACGCGGCCTTTCCCGCCGCGGGAGCGGCCAACATACTGGATTCCCGCTTTCGCGGGAATGACAAATGAAAACGGAGGCGATCCGCTCTCCAAAACAGCCTATACCTTCATTCGGTGGAAGTACTATTCCGCTGATCTTTGAGGGGTTCCTTTTCGGAAGGCTTCTCCTCCAATCGCAGCGCGGCGGAATTGATGCAATAGCGCAGCCCGGTCGGCGGGGGACCGTCGTCGAAGACATGGCCCAGATGCGCCCCGCAACGTCGGCACAAGACCTCGGTGCGGATCATCCCATGGGAATGGTCGGGTTGGGTTTCCACAGCTTCTGGGCGGATGGATTGCCAGAAGCTCGGCCAGCCGCTTTTGGATAAGAACTTGGCCTCCGAGGAAAACAGTTCCGCCCCGCAGCAGACGCACCGATACACGCCCGGCTTGGTGCAATTCCAATACTCGCCCGTGAAGGCCCGTTCGGTCCCCTTCTGCCGGGTTACCTGATACTGGAGCGGCGTGAGCAGACTGCGCCACTCCTGGTCGCTTTTTTGGACTTCGCGGACCGGCGCGGATGGGCTAAGAGAAGAAGAGGCGGAAGACTTCGATCCTTCCGGCGATTGAGACGGGTTTCCTTGATTGGACGAAGATGCAGAAGAAGGCAACATGAGCGAATTCTCCTTTCCTGAAAGCGTCCCTGGACAACAGCCGGGCAGTTCGACCGGCAAGCCCAGACATGCCGAAGTCCCACACGTTCCTTTCGCCCCGCAGGAACCGGAAATCCCTCCAGGGCATGGTCCCGAACCTGTCGGCGCCAAGCCGCCCAGGGCCAACAGACCGCCAACCCCTACCACAACAATCGCCAAGCCAACCAATTGGCGAACCAGCATGATCAGGGCCTCCTCATAGAAAAGATTTTTTACAACTAGAGTTGGTATTTTTCTGCCTTTATTCTAGGCCCTTCCCTCTCCCCGGACAATCCCCAATCGAGGCAATCGGGCCGGTTGCACCCCATCTAGACCATCTCCGAATTGGCTGGATAAACCGCCCCGGGGAGCGATTGACGACGACGGCCTTTCTTGGCATACTATCCCCCACAAGCTATCCTCGCCCATGTCCGTGCCTCCCTGGACAAGTAGAAGGGAACCTTTCCGCTGTTTTCCTGCACTGCGTGTTTTCCTATGTGGGAGGTTTCGGAGATTTTTCAGTCTTTTCCTTGCGGCCCTGTAAAAGGACATCACGTATGAGTAGTTCCAGGCAGACCACATCCGTTGATATGGAGGGGCGGTATCAGGAGCGGCTGCGCCGGTATGTAACCGCCATGCGCAAAGGCAAACCGGACAAGGTGCCGATCCGGCCTTTTGTGGCCGAGTTCACGGCCATGTACGCCGGCTACACGGTGCAGGAGGTAACGCAGGATTTTTGGAAGGCGTTTGCGGCGGCCCGTCGATGTGCGGCCGACTTCGATTGGGACGCCGTCGTGCCGAACATGGTCTATGGGTGGGCCGGTCTGGTGCAGGCGATCGGCTTGCGCTACTACGCCACCCCCGGCGTGGATCTGCCGCCGGATACCGGCTTCCAATACCTGGAACCGCCGGAAGACCAGGCGTGGATGCGTGCGGATGAATATGATTTGCTGGTCGAAGACCCGACCGGCTATTTGATGAACGTTTGGCTGCCGCGGGTGGCCGCCGACGTGGCGCCGCTGGGCCAGCCGAACACCTTCAGGAACAATATGTCGTTCCTGAAAGGCGGGATGAACATGCTGGCCTATTTTATGGGGTTTGAAAAACAAAACACCATGCTCCGGCAAGAGTCGGGCACGGCGCCGGCGCTGTCGGGTATTTTGAAAGCGCCGCTGGACATCTTGGCCGACAAACTCCGCGGCTACAAAGGGTTGTGTACGGACCTTTTCCTCCGTCCGCAAAAGGTGTTGGCCGCCTGCGAGGCGTTGGCCCCGCATCTGTTGGAGGTAGCCCGCGGCGGGGCCGATCCCCAGCGGAACCTGCCCGTAGGTCTGTGGTTGCACCGGGGCTGTGTGCCGTTTTTGTCCCGCCAACAATTCGAAAAATTCTATTGGCCCACCCTCCAATGGATCACCGAAGAACTCTGGCGGGATGGCATCCAAACCCTTTACTACGGCGAGGGCGATTGGGACGGCAACCTGGACTATTTCGCCCAGTTGCCGGAACGAAGCATCGTCTTCCACATCGATCGCAGCACACCCGAACTCTGCCGGGAAAAACTGGGCGAAAAGTTCTGCTTGTCCGGCGGCTTGCCGAACGACCTGCTCGCCTTCGGCACGCCAGAGGACGTGAAAGCCTATTGCAAGAAGCTGATCGACCTTTTGGGCCGAGACGGCGGCTACATCATGGACGCCTCGGCCATCATGCAAAACGAACCAAAATTGGAAAACGTCCGCGCCATGACTGAATTTACCCGGCAATACGGGGTCTATGACCAGCCGGAATTGCTGGACCTGCCGTTGCCGCCGGCCCCAAGCAGAGAACCACTCAGCATGGATCGGCCCGGTTGCCGAGTCCGACGGCCCGGTGTCGTCATCCCTTGGGAGGAGAAACGAAAAGAGCTTCCGGAAAAACTCCCCGGCGATGAGCAGTTAGTGCGCCGGGTGTGGGAAGAGTGCGACGCCATGGCCTATACCTACATTTGGCAAGTGCTGTTGTCGTTCTGAGATTTCGTTGTCTTGGTTCCCTTGGGAATCACCCAAGATACGTTTCGTAAAGGAGACAATGTCTTATGAGCAGTTCGACGAGTTTGGCGGAAGCGTTGGCCAATTGCCAAGCCGAGGCGGCCTTGGAAATGGTTCGTTCTCAATTGGGCGCCGGTACGCCCGCTTCGCAGATTGTGGCCGAGTGCAATCGGGGCATGTCCCTACTGGGTGAACGCTTTGCCAAGGGGGAATGCTTTATCCCAGAACTGATGTTCGGTGGGATGATCATGAAACAGGTGCTGGCCGAGCTGGGCCCACACCTGGCCCAAGAGCAAACAGGCCCTTCGATCGGCAAGGCCGTCATCGGTACCGTGCAACACGATGTCCACGACATCGGCAAAGACATTCTGATCATGATGCTCCGGGGAGTAGGTTTTGAGGTGGTGGATTTGGGGGTGGATGTGCCGCCGGAAAAGTTTGTCGAAGCGGTTCGCCAACATCAACCCCAGGTAGTTGGCATGAGCATCCTGCTGACGACCTGCTTCAAGTCCGTTTCCAGCACAGTCGAAGCGCTCCGGGCTGCCGGGCTGCGGGACCAGGTGAAAATCATGCTCGGCGGGGCGGCAGCCAGCGAACTGCTCAAAGAAAACACTGGCTGCGACTTTTACGGCAAAACCGCCGTCGATGGCATGAAATACGCCTGCCAACTGGTCGGCGCCACCGCCTGAGCACATTCTTGTTCCGAAACCGTGTACGGTCGGGAGGAAGGCGGAAGCCTTTTCATCTTTTTCTTCGCCGGTCCGGCGATTATAATCAAAAAGTTCTCCACCCAGTTGGGAAAGGGGTTACTAACAGAGCGGCTACCTATTTAGGGGTAGTCGCTAGCAGGTAAGGGTACCCCTTTCACCGGCCAACCGGAGGGTGGGGGGAATATATTCCTAGTGGTGGTATATGGCCACCTTCTTGGTGGGAGTTGTGGCTTTCTTCCTTTCGGGGGGCTATTTCTTATAGTCCCCCGCCAAAGGTGGGAGATACTTCCTATCGGTTTTCGGTGGTTTCTATGAACAATCCAAGAGAATTAGAGAATCCTCCGAGTCCGGATCAGCCGTTTTCCATTCGGGTGGCCGACCGGGTCAACCGGTTGCCCGCCTATCTTTTTGCCCAGATTAACAAATTGCTCTATCAAAAGCGGCGGGCTGGGGATGATGTGATCGATCTGGGCATGGGGAACCCCTCGGATCCGCCGCATCCGATGGTGGTGGAAAAATTGGCCGAGGCGGCCCGAAACCCGGATAACCACGGCTATGCGGAAGCCTGGGGGATTTTGAACCTCCGGCGGGAGGTGGCAGGCAAGTATTTTCGGCAACACGGCGTTCGGCTGGACCCGGAACGGGAGATTATCGTCTGTCTGGGGTCCAAGGAGGGGTTCAGCCATATGTGCTTGGCCCTGTTGGGCCCTGGAGATACAGCGATCGTACCGGCGCCCTCGTATCCGCCGCATATCTACGGGGTGGCGCTGGCGGCGGCCAATGCCATCCTGCTGGAAATCTCCAATCCGGAGAACTTCCTTCGGAACGTGGCCTATACCTGCCAGCATTTGTATCCCACGCCCAAGGTGGTAACTGTGAATTTTCCTCATAACCCGACTACGACGGTGGTGGAGCCGGAGTTTTATGTGGAGTTGGTTCGGCTAGCCCGTCGGTATGGGTTTATGGTCATCAGCGACCTGGCGTATGCGGACATTACGTTTGACGGGTACAAAGCGCCCAGTTTTTTGGCCGCGCCAGGGGCGATGGATGTGGGCGTGGAGTTTACCACGATGAGCAAGGGCTACAACATGGCCGGTTGGCGTGTGGGCTTTTGCGCCGGCAATGCCGAGATGATCCGGGCGTTGGCGACCATTAAGAGCTATTACGACTACGGGATGTTTCGGCCCATACAGATAGCGGCGATCATGGCCCTTCGGCATACCGAGGCAGCCGTGGAAGAACAGGCCCGGATTTACCAATCCCGGCGGGATGTACTCTGCGAGGGGTTGGAGCGGCTGGGCTGGCCGATCTCCAGGCCCAAGGCCAGTATGTTCGTCTGGGCGAAAATCCCCGAACCCTGGGCCAGCCAAATGACTTCCATCGACTTTGCCATGAAATTGCTTAAAGAGGGGGATGTGGCTGTCAGCCCCGGCGGCGGGTTCGGAGCGGCGGGCGAAGGCTATCTGCGGATGGCCTTGATCGAAAACGAACAACGCCTCCGGCAGGCGGTCCGCCAGATCGCCCGGTGTTTGGGTCAAAAGCCAACGGCCAAACCGGAAACCAGTGCGATGTCCAAGTAAATGGCTGTTGACTCCGCCGGCCCGGCAGTGTTTCGGCCTGTGTCGGTTAGGCAAACTGGAAGGGTGAGAGAAGAAAGCGAAAAAAAAGGAGGGTTCCCGCTCGCCGTGTCGGGAACCCTCCATGAGGCTGACCGAACTTCGCGCTCTTGCAGCACGTTGTCCGGAGACCCACAGCCGTAAAACAGTCTATCGGCCAACCCCCCAAAAGACTTTAGGACCACCTCCCTGCTAGGTAGTTCTTCACAAAACCGAATAAAAGGCCGATGGATTCTTTTCTTGAGGTTCCCTTCTGGCATCTTGTCGGGGCCTTCCGGGAAATCTGTACCTTTTCTAGGATGATAGGCAAATTGGTTAAAATCGGCAACAGCGGCGGCCTACCTCTCGGCGAGTTCCGCATCGCCAGGTACCCTCTTAAGGATCAAGGGATTTGGATATAATAGGCAAACTGAACCGGTTGTTCCGAAACAAGAACTCTAAGGATAAGGAAACACGTGGAGGGTAAAATAGGGCCTCCGGAGGACGATTGGCTCGACCTTCTGGCTTACGTCCGGCCCGGAGTCCACTCAAATGCCCTGGCTGACGATACTGAGGGCGTCAGACCGGATTTAGCTAGTCAAGGGGATCGTACCTGATGGCCAAACCAGCAGAACCCACCGATTTCATCCGAGAGATTATTTTGGAGGACATTCAGACCGGCCGATTTGGCGGCCGGGTCCACACCCGTTTTCCGCCCGAGCCGAACGGCTATCTGCACATCGGCCACGCCAAGGCGATCATCCTCAACTACAGTATCGCCAAAGAGTTTGGCGGCAAGTTCAACCTCCGCTACGACGACACCAACCCGGTGAAGGAGTCTCAGGAATACATCGACGCCATCCGGGAAGATGTCCGTTGGTTAGGCGCCGACTGGGAGGACCGGGAGTTTTACGCCTCGGACTATTTCGAGCAGCTTTACCAGTGGGCCGTCCAATTGATCAAAATGGGCAAGGCGTATGTGTGCGATCTGTCGGCCGACGAGATTCGAGACTATCGCGGCACGCTGACCCAGCCAGGCCGAAATAGTCCCTATCGGGACCGAAGCGTGGAAGAAAATCTGGACCTGTTCGCTCGGATGCGCGCCGGAGAGTTTCCCGATGGTTCCCGGACCCTTCGGGCCAAGATCGACATGGCCCATCCGAACCTGAACATGCGCGATCCGATCATGTATCGCATTCTCCATGTGCCGCATCCCCACGTGGGCGATCAGTGGTGTATTTATCCGACTTACGACTGGGCGCACGGCCAATCGGATTCCATCGAAGGCATCACCCATTCGATCTGCACGCTGGAGTTTGAGAATCATCGGCCGTTGTACGATTGGTTTCTGGAGCAGTTGGGCGTGTTTCATCCTCGGCAGATAGAGTTTGCCCGGCTGAACCTCACCTATACGGTGATGAGCAAACGGAAACTCTTGCAACTGGTGCAGGAGAAACTGGTCCGTGGTTGGGACGATCCGCGGATGCCCACCATCCGGGGCCTGCGCCGTCGGGGATACACGCCGGAGTCGATCTGGCTGTTTTGCAAAACGATCGGAGTCGCCAAGCAGGACAGTGTGGTCGATATCCAGCTTTTGGAGCATTGCCTGCGGGAAGACCTGAACAAGCGGGCGCAGCGGGTCATGGCTGTCCTACGGCCGCTTCGGGTGGTGATTGAAAACTATCCGGAAGGCCAGGTGGAATACCTGGATGCGGTCAACAATCCGGAAGACCCCGGGATGGGGACCCGGCAAGTGCCATTCTCACGGGTGATTTACATTGAGCAGGACGATTTTCGGGAGGTTCCGCCGCCGAAGTATTATCGGCTTTCACCCGGTCGGGAGGTGCGATTGCGATGGGCCTATCTGATCACCTGTCGGGAGGTGGTCAAAGACGCGGCTACCGGCGAGGTCGTGGAGCTGCGATGTACGTATGATCCGGCCACCCGCGGCGGCAATACGCCGGACGGACGGAAAGTCAAGGGGACCATCCATTGGGTGTCGGCCGCTCACGCCGCCGCTGCGGAGGTCCGCATCTATGATCCTCTTTTGACCACACCCTATCCCGATGAACTGCCCGAAGGAGAAAATTGGCTTAACGCCGTCAATCCCGATTCTCTCCAGGTGCTTGACGGCTGCATGGTGGAACCGAGTCTGGCCGACGCCCGGCCCGGCGATCGTTTCCAATTCGAGCGGCTCGGATATTTTTGTATGGACCCGGACAGCCGGCCCGGCCGACTGGTCTTCAACCGCACGGTAACGCTGAAAGACACCTGGGCCAAAATCGAGAAAAGTCTCCAGGCCCAACAGACCGACGGGGCCTAACCTTTCCGCTACATGGCCATCTGTCCCTCCGGCTGGTCAGCCGGTCTATTGGGCAGAATAATAAAATGTTGCCTTTCTTTCTTTTTAGTATCGGGTAGGAGTGCTGCATGGATACGCATCAGCGGGTGTTGTTTGTCGATGTAGAGACCGGGTATTACCGGATTGATCGGTTTCCTGTGGGGGAGCCGTTCTTCGGACCGGTCGATCTGGGGCTGCACTTGGCCGGGCGATTCAATTCGCTCAATATCGGAGCGGGGCTTTTGGCCGGGTCGATCCTGCCCGGCTCCAACCGGTTGATCGTTACCGGCTTTTCACCCTGTTGGGGTGGTTTCTACATTTCGACGATGGGGGGGGCGGCTCTGGTGTTCGACAATTTGGGGCTGAATATGCTTACCCTGGTCGGCCGGGCCGTTCAACCGTCGATCCTCTATCTGAACCGGACCGGCGGCGATCACGTGGAAGTGGAACTTTCGCCGGTGAATCTCCATACGGTCTGGGAACAGGGCGGCGTGTATGCGATGATGGAATTGGCCCTCCAGCGATACGGCGGCCGATATAGCACGGACCCGCGCGTGCTGGCCGTCGGACCAGCCGCCGAAAAGACCGATTTCGGCGCCATTGCCTCGGCGCCGATTCAGCAGGGAAAACTGACGGCTGCGGAAACCTGGGCCGGCCGGGGCGGTATGGGAACCAAAATGCTCCGGGACCATAACTTGGCCGCCATCGTCTTCGGCGGCACCCACATCGACGAAGACTTCCGCGACCGCAAAGTGGCCGACCAATGGTTCGCCGACAAATACAATAAGCGTCTCATGGCCGTCGATTTCGAGGCCACCACCAAATACCGCTTCGACCCGAAGTTCCAAACCGGCGGCACCTTTGGGGTGAACTTTGCTACGTTGGGCGGTCGGCTCCTGTACTGCAATTATCGAAGCATTTACGACCCGGAAGAACGCCGTCAGGAAATCCACCAACGCCTGGTCGTCGAACATTACCTTCGCCAGTTCAACGAGGAGACGATCCAGCAAAAACGACAGTGCGACTGCGGCGAGCCGTGCCCCGCTGTTTGCAAAAAACAATATGGCAAGTATAAAAAAGATTATGAACCCTATCAGGCCCTCGGGCCGCTGTGCGGCGTTTTCGATCAGCGGGCGGCCGAACAATTGGTCCACCGGGTGGATTCGGCCGGTTTCGACGCCATTTCGGCCGGCGGCGTGTTGGCCTGGCTGATGGACTGTCTGGACACGGGGCTTTTGCGCCCGGAAGAACTGGGAGTCAACGATCGGCCCCATTGGGACCTGGACCATTTCGATCCAGAGGCGGATTCGGCCCACAACGCCCAACTGGGCGTCCAATTGGTCGAGGGCATCTTGCAGCAGCGGGGAATTTTGCAGTTGAGCGAAGGCGCCCGCCGATTGGCCCGGCAATTGTCGCGTGAACGCGGCAAGGCGATTTTGGATTGCTTTGTCCATGTTGGTTTTGGGCGGCGCGGCTGGATGGTCCCCAACCAGTACTGGACGCCCGGCGTGCTGTCGCCGATGGCGATCATGGGGAAATACTTCATGTATTATGGGTACGACTTTTTGCCGCCCCGGGAACTCGGCCAGCGAAACGCCCAACAGTTCATGAACGAACTCATCCTGGACAACTGCGGCATGTGCCGGTTCCACCGCGCCTGGGCCGAAACGATGATCCCGGAAATCATCGGCGCCCTGTACGGGAAAAAAGACAAATACCTCCAACAAATCTCCATCACTGCCAGCCGAATCCATAGCCGAAACGCCTCCATCTACTGGGAGGCCGAACGGAACATCGACTATGTGCTCGGCTTTCTACGGCGAAAACGAGAGGTGGAAGGCGAAACCAATCCCGAACTAGACGCCTGGCTCCAGCGATACCAGACCAATCGCTCCGAAGCCGCCCTGGATTTCTGGTACGAAATGCACAAAGGCGCCCATGAACTCCTGCGGGAGTTCTAAAGCTCGACGCCCAACCTGCCATTGGCGAACCTACCGACACCCAGGAGCTTTTGGGAACTAAACTTCGAGAACTGCTGTCGAAACCTATTAGCTACTGAGGAGAACAACGCGATGAGAAAACCATTCTTGGTCGGGATGCTTAGTTTTTGGTTCCTAACGGGAGTCGGGGGAAGTAGCAGGTGCGAAGACAAACCGGCGGGAACCGATGGACGGGGCTTGCCCGAAGCGGTGGTCCCCCAGGCTTTCGGGGTCAATATTCACTTTACCGATCCTAAGCCGGGAGAAATGAACATGCTGGCCGAGGCCGGATTCGCCTGGATCCGGATGGACCTAACCTGGGCAGCCACCGAACGGGAAAAAGGCCAGTACGATTTTTCTGCGTATGATCGGCTTTTGGCCGCCCTGGAACCGCATAAAATCCGGGTCTTGTTCATCCTGGACTATTCGAACCGCTTCTACGACAAAGGTCTGTCGCCCTATACGGACGAAGGTCGGCAAGCGATGGCCCGATGGGCAGCCGCCGCCGTCCAACGATACCAAGGCCGAGGCATCCTCTGGGAAATGTATAACGAGCCGAACATCCACTTCTGGAAACCCAAACCTAATGTGCAGGATTACGTCCTCTTGGCCAAAGAGGTCGGCAAAGCAATCCGGCACGTAGCGCCGAAAGAGCTTTATATCGGTCCGGCAACCTCCCAGATCGACATGAAGTTTTTGGAAGCCTGCTTCCAAGGGGGCCTGTTGGAGTATTGGGACGCCGTTTCGGTGCATCCGTACCGGCACAAGCCGCCGGAAACCGTGCGAGAAGAATACGCCAAACTTCGGGCCTTGATCGACAAATACGCCCCGCCCGGTAAGAAGATCCCGATCCTTTCGGGTGAATGGGGCTATAGTGCAGTCTGGAAGAACTTCGACGAAACGAAACAAGGAAAATACCTGGCCCGACAATTTTTGGTGAACCTGTTGTGTGATGTACCGCTGTCAATTTGGTACGACTGGCACGACGACGGCCCCGATCCAAAGGAACCTGAACATCATTTCGGAACAGTGCGAGAGCCTTATTTCAAGGACCGCACGCCGGTCTATGATCCAAAACCTGCCTACTTGGCGGCCAAGACGTTGACCACCCAATTGGCGGGGTTCCGGTTTGCCCAGCAGGTGAAACTCCCGGAGGAGGAGGATTATCTGTTGCGGTTTCAGAAGGGTGAAGAGAGCCGATGGGTGGCCTGGACGTTGGCCGATAGCCCTCGGGAGCGAAAGCTCCCCCTACCAGAGGGGCAGTATCGGTTGATCGACCACACCGGCCAGCCGCTGGGCAACCGAACTGCCGGGCCGGATGGCCTGCCGATTACCCTCACCGACGCTCCCCAATATATCCTGCCGTTATCCAGGGGGGAGATTTCCCGATAAAAAGGGAACCAAAGAAGAAGAGTAGGCAGAATAGGCAATTTATTGAATGAGTAGATCACGCCATTTTGTTGACGAAGTGGGAACTTCTTTTTACACTACAAAGGAGGGGCGTTTCGGAAGTAATCCGGGCGGGGGAAAGAAAATTTTCGTAATTGTTCAGCCGAGTGCAGAAGTGCCGGGATTTTCTTAACCAAAACCCGAGATTTTTCCGGCAGAAATGGCACTGCCGCTCTAGCGGGAATCCAGGGGACTATGAGGCGGCTACGTGGTTATTCCTCCTAAGTAGAGGCTGCAAGAAGCCTAGATTCCCGTTTGCGCGGGAATGGCAAGGTCCTGCATTCGGCTAAAATGTTACTCTCAAAAACAGCATTCTTTTATTCATTCGGAGGAGAGGAATTCATGTATGGCGAGTTGATTCCCCAAGGCGGTGGAGATCCCATACCTTTATTGAAGAAGAATCTTTTAGTGGGGCGCCGAGAAAGCTGCGACATTGTGCTTCGGTTTTCCAATGTTTCCGCCCATCATTGTCAGTTAACGGTGATTGGCGGCTACTGGTATGTTCGGGACTTGAATAGCCGAAACGGCACGAAGGTCAACGGAGTTCGGGTTACCGAAAAGCGGGTCGATCCAGGGGATATCCTTTCGATTGCCAAACACCGGTATGAATTGCGGTATTCTCCGGTGGATTTAGGGGCGGTAGGTCCACCGCCGCCGGATGAGACCGAAACGGACGTTTTTTCTCAGTCCCTATTGGAGCGGGCGGGTTTGGTCTCTCGGAAAGGTCGTCCTTGGAAAATAGCCGATTCTTCAGACGAGGAACCGGGTGGGTACGAAATTACCAAAGAACTGCCGAAAGATATGCCCGGAGACATTCGGAAGTATTCCTCGCAGCACAAGCCGTCGGATAAGCAGCCCTAAGTAGCCGATTGCCCAAGGCAGACCGGCTCGGCAGGCCTTGCTTTCCGCGGGAACGGCGTGCAACCTGTGGGGCGTCAATCATTGCCGGGGGGACCTGGCTGGTCGTATGGACGAAAAAAAAGGACGTAAAACCCGAGCCGATTTTCGCAAAAACCGGGCGGAACGCACCCGGTCCAAAGATTGGACCCGCTTGTTCGACCGGGAGGATTTGGGGGAAGAAGACGAGGCGTTGCTGGATCGGCAGGAGCGTCTGAGCGGCAAAGGGGAGTTGACTCGTCGGCGGACCGTCCGGGGTGCGCCTCCTCCGGACGAGACCGATCCCAGCATCCCGGTATTATTGGAAGTGGACGAGGCGGTGTGTCGTCCGGGGCGGGTGCTGAGTCTGCACGGTTTGTGGAGCGAAGTACAAGGCCCGGATGGCCGCGTGTATCGGTGTACCACCCGGCGGGTGTTAAAAACCCTCCAGACGGAACAGCGGCATGTGATTGCGGTGGGCGATCGGGTGATGTTTCGACCGGTCAGGGAGGCGACCGGCGAAGGGGTCATCGAGCGGGTGGAGCCTCGGCGGGGTATTTTGAGCCGATCTAGTCACGGCCGCCAGCAGGTGATCGTGGCCAACGTAGAGCAGGTGTTGATCGTCTGCAGCGCCGCCGAGCCGCCGCTGAAGCCGAACCTCATCGACCGGATGCTGATCGCCGCGGAAAAGGGGCAGATGCGTCCGGTGATCTGTATCAATAAGATCGACCTGGTTGATCCAGCCCAACTGCAACCTTTGACGGGCCTTTATAGTCAGATGGGGTATCAGGTGTTGCTGCTCAGCGCCCGAACGGGTTGGGGGATCGAGCGATTGCGTCGGGTGCTTCGGGATCGGCAGAGTGTGATGGCCGGGCAAAGCGGGGTGGGCAAGTCGTCGCTATTGAATGCGGTGGATAGCGGGCTTCGGCTTCGGGTGGCGTCGGTCAGTCCGGAGAGCCAAAAGGGGCGGCATACGACGACGACCGCTCGGTTGCTGCCGCTCTGTTTTGGCGGGTATGTGGTGGATACGCCGGGGATTCGACAGTTTGAGCTTTGGGACGTTGCCGCGGCGGAAGTCGTGAATTTCTTCCGAGATTTTCGCCCCTACATCAATTTTTGCAAGTTTCCCGATTGCACCCATACGCACGAGGCGGATTGCGCGGTGAAAAACGCAGTGGCTGACGGCCGATTGGATCAGCGCCGGTATGAAAGTTATTGCCGAATTTTAGCGGGCGAATTAGAATCGGAAGAGGAATAGTTTAGCCATAGCCCTGAGATTGAGGGAATAGACGGCAGAAGCGATAGATCGGCGTTTTCTGGGGATGTTAAAGTTCATTTCGAGGGCGGCATGGTCAACAGGGGGTTTGTTTTCCAAGCCGTATCGGTTCCCAGTCCTGTAGAAGGAGGAGGGCGTCCAAGAAGGTGTACGAAATAGAACAAAGGACATTAGTTCATGAACCGGCTGTTTTGGCGGCTGTCTTGTTGCCTAATCATCGGCAGGAAGACAATCCCTTAGACGAATTGCAGGGATTAGCCGAAGCGGCTGGAGCGATCGTGGTGGGTCGGCTGGTGCAGCGTCGCCAGACCCCGGACGCCAGCACGTACATCGGCCGAGGAAAACTCCAAGAATTGGCCGATCTGGTGCGACGCCAAAAGGCCGAGGTGGTCATTTTCGACAACGATCTGACTCCCGCCCAAGTGCGCAATTTGGAAAAAGTGCTGGATATTAAAGTGCTGGACCGGACCGAAGTGGTGCTGGATATTTTTGCCAGTCGAGCGCGCACCTACGAAGCCTGTTTGGCCGTGGAGTTGGCCCAGTTGGAATACTTGCGACCTCGGCTTCGGCGGATGTGGACGCACCTGTCCCGGTTGCGTAAAGGGATCGGTTTGCGCGGGCCTGGGGAAAAACAGTTGGAAGTGGACCGTCGGCTCGTGGAGAAGCGGATTTCGGATTTGCGGGCGGCGTTGCGGCAAGTGGAGCGTCGTAAAATGCGGGAGGCGGCCGCCCGAGCCGAATTCCCTACGGTCTCGCTGGTCGGTTATACCAATGCGGGGAAAAGCACCTTGTTGAATCGGTTGACGGATTCGGACGTGTTCGTGGCCGATAAACTTTTCGCCACTTTGGACACCCGCACCCGGCGTTGGATGATACCCGGCTGGGGGCCGGTCCTGCTGAGCGATACTGTGGGATTCATCCGGGATTTGCCGCACCATCTGATCGCCAGTTTCAAAGCCACCTTGGAAGAAGCCCGTCAGGCAGACCTCCTGTTGCACGTGGCCGACGGCAGCAACCCGGCGGTCGGCTACCAAGTAGCGGCGGCGTATCGGGTGCTGGAAGAGATCGGCATCCAAACCAAGGATACCCTTTTGGTAGTGAACAAAATGGATGCTGTTCAAGACCGCGCCGCCTTCGACGGCCTGCTGAATCGGTATCCTCACGCCATTCCAATTAGCGCCCGCACAGGCCAAGGGATCGATCAGCTTGCCGCCGCGGTGCGGGAAACCCTCGGCCGGGGATTCGTCGAGCTGGAGGTGGTCGTGGGCGTTGAAAACGGAAAATGCCTCTCCTTTCTGGCCAAACACGCCGAAATCCTTTCCCAACAGTTCCAGGACAATCGGATAACGCTTCATTGCCGAATCGCTCGCCGTTGTCTCCTCCAGCTTCGGGACCCAGAGGTTCGCGCTCTGTTCCAGTGGGATGGGCAAGAGAGAACCGCCTCGGCTAGACAAGAAAAAACGATCCTTGACATCCCTACCGAAGCCGTTCCCGAAACGTAATGTTTCTCAGGAATGGCCGCCCCATCTTGACTGGTTCGCTGCTGCGTCCAAAATGATTCTCTAAAACAAAGAACCGCTACCAAACTTCCCAGAGGTAGTCAACGCTTCCAAGAGGCTCTAACAAAACGAAGCCCCAATATTCTCTCTCCCTGGAGGAAGTAAGTAGGAAAGGCCGTTTTGTTAGAGCTTCCAAGAGACGAGCTATCCGAAGCGCTCTCGTAGGAAGGGTCATCAAAAAACGAAATCATTAGACAGAGGCTAAACCATGGCGCTGAATGCCCGGATATACTGCGTGTCGCAGCATCGGGACAGCGCCTCCCCAAAGACGAACCGAGGACTCCTGAGCATGGCGCGAAGGAATATCGCAGATAGTCGGGCGGTGGTAACCGGGGCTTCCAGCGGGATTGGTCGAGAGATTGCCCGCCAGTTGTGCCAACAAGGGGCCAAGGTGGTGGCCGTCGCTCGGCGAGCGGAACGACTCCAAGAATTGGCCCAACAGGTCCAAACCGACGGCGGGACTATCGCTCTGGCGGCCGGGGACATTACCCAACCGATGTTCCAACTGAAGGTCATCCAAACCGCCCAGGAGCAATTCGGCGGATTGGATATTTTGGTCAATAATGCGGGGGTCGGGTGCATCGGGCTGTTCGAGGACTCCACTCCGTCTCGACTTCGGGAAGTGATGGAGGTGAACTTTTTTGCTCTTGTAGAAATGACCCGACTGGCCTTGCCGTTCTTGAAGTTGGGCCGACGACCGATCGTGGTCAACATCGGTTCCATTTTGGGCCGGCGCGGCGTCCCGTACAACACCGAGTATTGCGCCAGCAAATTTGCCGTGCAGGGATTCAGCGAAGCCCTTCGGGCGGAATGGGCGCGCCATGGGATTGATGTACTGATGGTTCATCCCGGCACGACAGAAACCGAATTTTTTGAACGGGTGATCCATCGCAGCGGCGGGCCTCGATGGCCTTCCCATCGGGCTGTTTCCGCGGAATATGTCGCCCGAAAAGTCCTCCAGGCCATCCGCCGCGGCAAACACGAAATCGTCCCCTACCGGTGGGGCAAAGTGCTCCTTTGGCTCAATCGACACTTCCCCCGACTGACCGATTGGTTAATGACGAAATTTGTGTAATGGGACGGGATTCGGTCGGCCAAGGCGGCGCCACAGACGGCGGCCCCCAAAGGTTCCGTTCCCCAATAGAGGACGAGGGACGGCCCTCCCCCAAACACTCCAAAGAGAAGGGATTCCTGGTCAATGCTGACGTATGAGTACAAAGTCGGCCAATTGTGCCAGGGCAGTACGGGCCGGGCTGGGAGGGAAAACTTCCAGATGCGATTGGGCGCGTTGGATATATTCTTTCGCCTTTTGGTAGGAATAGTTCAAAGCGTTGGTGCGCCTTAACCAATCGCAGAGCGCTGGCCGAACGGCTTGGATCGGCTGGCGGAGCAACTCCACCACCGCGGAGCGATCTTGCTCGGCCAATTGAGCGAGCAGCCGGATGAGCGGCAAGGTAAGTTTCTGCTTGGCCAAGTCGGTGCCCAGGGATTTGCCCACGGTTTGTTCATCGCCCACCAGGTCCAACAGATCGTCGGTAATCTGGAAGGCGACGCCCAGATCGCCGCCGTAGCTCCGGAGGGCCTCCTGTTGGCTGGCCGACGCCCCGGCGTAATACGCGCCCAAATAGGCGGCGCATTGGCATAGCGCCGCCGTCTTCTCGCCAATGATGTCTAAATACTCCTCTTCGCTGATCTCGTAATTGCCGCGGTGTTGCACCTGCCGGAGTTCCCCCTCGCAAAGCGTCCGGGTGGTTTCGGCCAAAAGTCGATAAACGGAAATATCTTCCAAGCGAGTCGTCAAACACAAGGCATGGGTGAAAAGATAGTCCCCCAGCAGCACACTGGCTTCATTGTTCCAACGGGCGTTTACAGTCATCAAATGACGCCGCAACGTCGCCTCGTCCAGCACATCGTCATGGACGAGCGTGGCCGTGTGGATCATCTCCACCACCGCACTGATAAGAATGTGTTCCTCGCACACTTTGCCGCTTGCCTTGGCGCTGAGAAGCACCAGCGCCGGCCGCATCCGCTTGCCCCCAAGCCGAAATCCGTGCTTCATCAATTCATCCACCGTCGGGAACCGGCTGGAAAGTTCTTGCTCTAGCAGTTGTTCCACTTGGGCGATTTCGGCTTCCACAGGAGCGTAAATCTTGCGCAAATCCAACGGAACAGCCCAGGGGAACCTCTGAGCCGACGCCTCGGAGGGATAGGATTCCTGTTCCGGGACCATCCTTTGACTCACTCTTATTTTCCTCGCGAGCAAATACGCTTAAGAACTTCGGAGAAAGTGGCCGCTTTTGCCGCCCGATTTCTCTTCCAATTGGATCTGTTGAATGACCATCGCTCGGTCCAGACTCTTACACATATCGTAAATGGTCAATGCGGCGACCGCCGCCGCGGTCAGGGCCTCCATTTCGACGCCGGTTCGGGCTGTCGCCCGCGCCTCCGCCTCGATGGCCGCCGTACTGCTATCCGGAAAACTGAACTCCACCCGGACCACATCCAGCGGTACCGGATGGCACAAAGGGATCAGTTCAGCGGTCCGTTTGGCCGCCATGATACCGGCCACCCGCGCCGCCTGCAACACATCCCCCTTGGGCAACTGCCCCCGCCGAAGCCGATCCAGCGTCTCCGGCTGCATCCGCACGCAAGCGCTTGCCCGGGCAATCCGTAACGTAGTCTCCTTGGCCCCAATATCCACCATCTGGAGCCTATGAAAATCCCAGTGGCTTCCCTCCGCCATACCAGAGCCACTCCGAGGGTTAGACTTCTAGGAGGAAGTAGATAGACTTCGCAAGGGCAAAACCCACAGCGGCCAGACCGCAAGTGCCGCCTTCCTGCTTAAAGTCCTTTATCATCCTCCATTTTAACCCCAAAAGCAAGGGGGCTGGTTCGGGAAAGCCCATCTGTCCCAGCCCCTAAACCGACCCCCAAATAGTCGGCCGCAAGCTGCTTCGGCCGAAACCTACTTGACCAAGCGCCAAGCGGTTTTGTCAACTTCCAGGCCGGTGTGGCCCTTGTACCGCTCATAGACCTGGTGCATCTCGGGGATTGAGTCGAAATAGCCGACCAGGTGGGCCGCCCGGAACGTCTCTCCAGCCTTCACAGGTTTACCGTGCACCTCTTCGATCATCACAATAATGCCGCCCGGTCGCTGGCTGCACCAGGCCTCATAGACGACCGATGGCTCCAAGGTCAAGCCAGCCAACCACGGCCCATCCTGTCCTGTCTTTGGGTCCCGAAGCCGATAGGCCCGGATAAAATGTTCCGGCACTCGGTGGGTATCCCGCCGATAGTTGAACTTCCGGTCCGGCGGGAACGGCTCGAAAAACTCGCTGGTCGGGATGCGCACCCCCTTCGGTCCGCTCAAATAACTCAAATACACCTCGCTGAACGTGTCGCCCCGGTTGTGCCGAATACAGCCGGGCGTATCGTTCCGCAGGAACATCTCCGGCGAATCGTTCACGCTGTCGATTTGGTCCATCAGGAGGAAAAATCGTTCCCCCTTGGGGAAAACGAGCAGTTGGGTCCATCGGCTGCCCGGCTTTCGGCCCGGAGCCGCATATTCAAACCGATAGGTCGTCCGAACGGCTACAAAATCTTTGCCCCGAATCACCTCCGGCTGGACCGGCTTCATCCGATGGCAAAGCTGCGGGCCTTCGATGATCCGTTTGCGATGGCTACTGCCGTGGGCCATCAGGGCGTAATGCCGCCGGTTCGGGTCCGTCTCGTTTTCGTACCAGGTGTAGCGGACGATTCCCTCGCCGTTGGGGGCGGAAAGTTGGTCGGCGTACTCCTGGTCGCTGCCGGGTTCCATCAGCCAATCGACCACCATCAGGCCGTCGCCCACCTCTCGGAAGCCGGTGGCCTTGTCCAAAAAAGAGCCTTTCTCGATGCCGGTCATCCAGTGTTTGGGGTTTTTCTTCGGGATGACGGCTTCCAGACGATCGGTTTCGATCTTGATGGCCCGGTCGTCTTCGCTAACCACCGCCCAGGAGTCCGAAGCGGCGGGCGGAGCGGCTGGCTCGGCCGATCTGGCCGTCTGCCCAACAACTGCCCCCCAAACCAGCCCCATTACTCCTACTCGAAACGCCCAAGCACGATGCATCGTCTGGCCCTTTCGTAAAAAATCGGTGGAAGAAGAAACAGTTACACCTGTTCTGGCAGTAGATACGGCGGCCGATACTGTCGGCTAAGCAGCTTATCCGCGTCCGGGTCGCCGACGAACTTTTCCGCCGCCGCGTCGAACCGGAGGGTCCGTTCCAGGGTGCAGGCGATATTGGCCAGGTGGCAGACAGCCGCCGACAAATGCCCCTCTTCGATGTCGGCGCTGAGGTCTTCGCGACGGCGGGAGCGGATGGCCCGCAGCCAATTGCGCACATGGTCCTGATCCATCATCGGGGCTTCCGGCACGCTGTCATGAGGGCCCAGCTCTCGGTTCGGACCCAGGAACGTGTAATAGCTGGAATAGTCCGGGATGATCATGTAGCCTTCTGTGCCGAAGAAAATCACCCCGCAGACGTTCCGATGATCAACAAAAGGATACTTAATGCCCATGCCCGCCTCGTCGTTGGTAAACCCGTCGCGGGTCTCAAAATGCACCAGCAAGTCCCGGCCCTCATCTTTGCCGGCGAACTTGGCGGTCATGGTTTGCTGGCCCGGAGTATCCTCGTCGCTGGCAGGCCGAAAGTTGCTGGCCCCCAGGGATTGAATCCGGATCGGGTGCTGATCCAGCCGAAGGCCCCATCGGATCATATCCACCTGATGCACGCCCTGGTCGCCCAGTTCGCCGTTGCCGTAGGCCTTCAGGAATCGCCATCGGGTAACGGCCAACTGATTGTACGGGGCCTCCGGGGCTGGCCCCAACCAGAGGTCCCAATTCATTCCTTCCGGCACAGGCCCGATGGCGTTTTTGCCGCCGGCGCGAAGTTTAAAGGCGATCCCTCGGGCCATATACACCCGCCCAATGACGCCCTGATGGAGTTTGGCGATTCCTTCGCGGATTTTCGGGCTGGATCGGCACTGGGTACCCACCTGGACCATGCGTTGGTACTTTCGGGCGGCCTCGACCATTTTTCGACCTTCCCGCAGGTTGTGCGAGGCGGGTTTTTCCACATAAACATCTTTTCCCGCCTGGCAGGCCCAGATGGTTTGCAAGGCGTGCCAGTGGTTCGGAGTAGCCAATAGGATGGCGTGGATGCTTTTGTCCTCCAACAGCCGGCGCATATCGACCTCCAACCGAGGCCGAACGCCCAAATGCTGCTCGACCTCTTTTGCCGCCGCTTCCATACGGTGTTGGTCGCAATCGCTCAGGCCGACGATCTCGACGTTTTCCTCCTTGGCCAATTGATAGATGGCTCCGCATAGACTATACCTGCCGCGGCCTCCCAGGCCCACGACCGCCGTCCGAATCCGCTCATTAGGACTTTGTGAACTTTTGGCGATTGCCGGCGCCGCCGTCCAAACCGTTCCCACCGCCGCCGCTTGCCGTAAAAACGTTCTCCGATCCTCTTTTCTCATCATATGTTTCTACTCCAGGAAATAAGACGCTTCTATTTCTTCATTCACCCAAACGAAACTCCTCGCGTCGAAAAGCCCCGACGCTCTTCCTAGGCTAATCGCTCTGCTCGCCAAGATCAACCGGCAAGAGGGAAAAAATTCGTAACACTTTAGCCGAATGCAGAGGAGGCTTATTTTAGAGCGAAATTGGCCCAAGGTTGTCGTTCCCGCGGAAGCGGGAATCCAGAAAAACAAAAACTCTTGAAAGACCTGGATCCCTGCTTGTGTAGCAGTGACAAGGTACTGCATTGGGCTAAAATGTTACAAAAATTCTTCCGGTCCTGGAATCACAGCGTTTGTCCGCGGAGAAATTTCTTGGAGGGGCCGATTCCCCCGCCAGCCGGTTGCGGGGGCGCGATTCGGGAACGGGGGGCGAGGGATTAGGAGGAGGGGCGTTGGAGTTTTCAGAGCAGTAAGAGACCCGTTGGGGGGAAGGAATAGATATGTATGGTAAGAAGAAAATAGTAGTAGGAGAAAATTACAACAAAAATAGAGATTCTGAGGAGGTTCGCCGCCTGGTCGGCGATTATCCGGGGCGACGGGATCGTTTGGCCAGCGGAGACTAGCCCTCACGCCTTCCATCCGCACAGTCGTCTCCGCCCCATCCGGCGGTCATTGCTACAGCTGGAAGCGAGCATCATGATGCTATCGGAAGCGGTTGTAGGTCGGAGGGGGGCATCGCAACCGGCTTCCCGACTGCCCCCCGTGATTGACCGGCAGAAGCATTTTTTTTATAATGCGGAGCCATGTTCACGTCATTTTGGCCCATTTTTTTGTTTTTTCTGTTTCTTTTGGCCGTTGGCGGGGTCTTCATCGGGATCGGGTATGTCTGGAACCCCCGACGCCCAAACCCGGTCAAGGCCATGCCGTATGAAAGCGGCATGGACCCGTTCCACGACGCCCGCCGCCGGCTGGATGTGCGATTTTATCTTTTGGCGGTGGCCTTTTTGGTGTTTGATGTAGAGGTGTTGTTGCTGTATCCCTGGGCGGTGGCTGCCGGGGTAGGACGCCAAACAATTCTCTTTTCCTCGAGCCCACGCACCCAGGCCGCCCCGTCGGCGTTTTCCTCCACTCAGGGAGAGGCTGGTCAGAGGGTCGAACCAAAATCGACCTCCGTCTCCGAAGAAAGCCCTCAACCGCCTCCGGTGGGGATGGACGGGGCGGTCTCGGCCGGTATGATCGAAAGCCGACGGCTCGTCTTGGCTGGGGCTTTGGTGTTTATCGGCCTGCTGGCCGTCGGCTATCTCTATGACTGGCGCAAGGGTATTCTGCGATGGCGTTAGAACTGCCCGATAATGTGCGGATCACCAAACTGGATGCCATAGCCAACTGGTGCCGAAAGTACAGCCTTTGGCCAATGCCTTTTGCCACGGCCTGTTGCGGGATCGAACTGATGGCCACCGGCGCAAGCCGAAACGATATTGCCCGGTTCGGGGCGGAGGTGTTTCGGTTCAGTCCCCGGCAAGCAGACCTGATGATCGTAGCGGGCCGAGTGCCTATCAAAATGATGCCGGTCTTACAGCGGATTTGGCTCCAGATGCACGAGCCGAAATGGTGTATTTCAATGGGGGCCTGCGCCTCGACCGGGGGGGTATTTGATACCTATGCGGTGGTCCAAGGGATCGACCGGTTTATTCCGGTGGATATTTATGTGCCGGGCTGTCCCCCCCGGCCAGAGCAACTGATCCAGGCTATTGTGGACCTACAGGAGAAAATCCAACGAGAAGGGACGGTGATGGGCCGGGAGTTTGTGGATCCGGAGCGGCAGAAACCCCCCCTGGCGATGCGGCCTGAGGGTCGGGCCGGGCTGCCAGGAGTCATTGCTTCCCAGCCGCTTGACGGAGAGCATTTCGCATAAGGCTGCTCTGGTTTTGGAGTTTTTATTTCTTAGGGGCGAAATTTGGATCATCTGTCATGGACGTGCCGGGCATTGTGCAACTGCTGCAAAAGGAATTTCCTTCGCTCAGTTGGAGTGAGTTTCGGGGGCAGGTGCGGGTTTGTGTGAGCCGGGATCGGCTTTTCCTGCTGCTTCAGACGCTCAAGGAGCAGCATGGATTTGACATGCTGGCTGACATAACCTGTGTAGATTACCTATATTATCTTCAAAAGATGCCCGGCCGGTTCGGACTCGTCTATGTGCTGACCAATACCCAAACCAATCAGCGGATCGTGGTCCGCACTTTTTTGGATGAGCCGGAGTTGGTGGCCCCCTCAGTAACCCCTCTGTGGGAGGCTGCCAATTGGCTGGAACGGGAAGTCTGGGACATGTTCGGCATCCGATTTGCTGGCCATCCCGACCTTCGCCGGATACTCCTGCCGGATGGGTTTACGTCCCATCCGCTTCGGAAAGATTACCCCCTGCAAGGCTTGGGCGAACGAAATAATTTCCCGGTAATCCGCCGAGCGGAAAGTTGAAACCACTCGAACCTATTCAAAAGCCAGCCGGATACGATGTAGCCGAAACGTTGGAGGTAATTTCGAAAAAAAGTAACACTTCCGCCGAATGGAGGAACTTATCTTTCCTGCGAAAGTAGGAATCCAGTTTTTTCTGTTGTAATTTCCTGGTTTCCCGCTTTCACGAGAACGAACCTGGATTCCCGCTTACGGGGGAATGACAACCTAGGGTTTTCCTCGCATAGATCAGGTGGCTTCTTCATTCGGACGAAGTGTTACGAAAAAAGGCTTCCCCGTCGAAGCCTTTTGAGGAAGCTGAAAGAAAGAAGGAGAAAAGGAAGCAGACGACCCACCTCAGGAGGAAAGATCTCCAATGCCTCTGGAGCGAAGCGAATTGGCCGAATCATCGGCAGAGCCGGGCCAGCCGCAACCGTATGTGTGGCGGATGAACTTTGGGCCGCAGCACCCGGCCATGCACACCACTCTGCGTCTGATCCTTACGCTGGACGGGGAACGGATTGTCGATGCTGTGCCAGACATCGGCTATCTTCACTGCGGGTTCGAGAAGCTGGGCGAATCGCTCGACTATAACCAGTATGTCGTGGTAACGGACCGGATGAACTATGTGTCTTCGGCGGCCAACAATGTGGCCTGGCACGAGGCAGTCGAGCGATTGTTGGGGATCGAGCCGCCCCGGCGGTGCCAGTACCTGCGGGTGATTGCCGCGGAATTGGCTCGGATTTCCGACCACCTGGTGTGTATCGGGGCGATGGGCCTAGATACCGGGGCATATACCCACTTTATGTACGCCTTTAACCCCCGGGAGCGAATCAACGATATTTTCGAGGCCCTGTGCGGGGCCCGGTTTACGACCAGCTACACACGAGTGGGCGGCCTGTGTCGGGACGCCTCGCCCAAAGCGATCCAGATGATCCGAGAGTTTTGCCGATTTTTTCCGAGCGTGCTCCGGGACCTGCACTTGTTGATGGATCGAAATCGTATCTTTGTGGATCGAACCAAGGGGATCGGCGTTTTAAGTAAACAGGAGGCGGTCAACCGGGGTTGTTCCGGGCCGGTGGCCCGCGCCAGCGGCGTTACTCGAGACCTGCGCAAAGACGAACCGTACCTGTGCTATCGGGATTTTGATTTTCAAGTGTGCTGTGCGACGGAGGGGGATTGTTTCGCCCGATATCGGGTTCGGCTTGCTGAGATGGAAGAAAGTCTAAAAATTATCCAACAGGCCATTGAGAATCTGCCGACCGGTCCGGTCAATCTCGATCCGGGTTATCGGGTGATCTTGCCGGAAAAGGGCGCCGTCTATCAAACGATTGAGGGCCTGATTACTCATTTTGAGATCATCATGCCCAACCGGGGTTTTCAAGCGCCGTATGAGGAGATTTATGCGGCCACCGAAGCCCCGAACGGAGAGTTGGGATTTTACATTGTGGGTCAGGGCGGCGATGCGGCGTATCGGGCCCGTTGTCGGCCGCCGTCGTTTATCCACTACGCCCTGATGCCGCACCTGATCCGGGGACATATGATCAGCGATATTGTGCCTGTATTGGGGAGCCTCAACATCATTGCCGGCGAATTGGACCGGTGAGAAGGATTCGCCCTTGGCAGGCAGCCAGAAGAGAAAATAGAGGATAGAGGATGATGGAAAAGGTTCTTACTGAGGGAATTTGCAAACAGATCGAAGCCTGCTATCCGAAGTACCCCACGCGAGAGGCGGTGATCCTGCCGGCGCTGCATCTGATTCAGGAGGCGATCGGGCATGTACCGCCCAAGGCGGTGGAAGAATTGGCCCATTTGTTGGGCGTGCCGCCGGCGCGGGTGCAGGATACCCTGTCGTTTTACGGCTTTTTCGCCCAAGACGAGCCGGTGGGCCGAACGCGGATTTGGGTCTGCCGGTCCTTGAGTTGCGGCGCTCGCGGGGGAGAAGAACTATTGGAATACCTTTGCCAACGGTTGGGCGTCCAGCCGGGCCAAACCACGCCCGACGGCCGAATCACCCTCGAAGTGGCCGAGTGTATCGGCGCCTGCGATTACGCCCCGGCCATTCTGGCCGGCCGGGTCCTCTGGAAAAATATGACGAAAGAGAAAATCGACCAGATGCTGGAAACCTTGCCCTGAAGGATACCACAGAGCATCCGCCTGCGAATGGGACGACGATCATGCCCACGTTTGAACCTGTACTATTGGCTAATGTCGGTAAACCGGATAGCCATACGTTGAAGGTCTATGAGGCTGCCGGCGGGTATCAGACGCTCCGGCGGGTCCTGCAGGAAATGGCGCCGAAGGAGGTGGTAGATCGTATCCGGGCCAGCCAACTGCGGGGCCGAGGCGGCGCCGGCTTCCCAACGGGACTGAAATGGTCCTTCTTGCCCAAAGACGATCCAGGGCCGATCTATCTCTGTGCGAACGCCGACGAAAGCGAACCTGGCACTTTCTGCAACCGGGTGCAAATGGAACATGATCCCCATCAGATTCTGGAGGGGATCATCCTGGCCTGTTATGCCACCGGCGCTTCGGCGGCGTACATTTATCTCCGGTATGAATATCCGCTGGCCTATGAGCGGTTGCAGCAGGCCGTTGAGGAGTGCTACCGGGCGGGATATTTGGGGCGGAATATCCTCGGATCAGACATGTCGTTGGATATTTATATCCATCGAGGGGCCGGGGCTTACATTTGCGGCGAAGAGACCGGACTGATCGAAAGCATCGAGGGCCATCGGGCCTGGCCCAGAACTAAACCGCCCTTCCCGGCCGTCAAGGGGCTGTTCCAACGCCCGACGGTGGTCAATAACGTAGAGACCCTGGCCTGTGTGAAACACATTTTGGAACGGGGTATCGAGTGGTTCCAGTCGATCGGCACACCGCCCGATCCCAGCGATCCCCGAGACCCCGGCAGTTTCGGGCCGAAAGTGTTTAGCATTAGCGGCCATGTCAATCGGCCGGGGTGCGTGGAATTGCCGCTGGGCGTTCCGGTGCGGGAACTGATCGAACAGCACGCCGGCGGCGTGTGGAAGGGACGCAAAGTCAAAGCAGTCGTTCCGGGCGGACTGAGCACCGGAGTGCTGTCGGCCCATGAACTGGATACGCCGTTGGATTTTTCAGGACCGTGCAAGGCAGGGTGTCTCGGCCTGGGTACCGGCGGAGTGATTGTGCTGGACGAGACGTATTCGATGGTGGATTTTCTCCACAATAGTTGCCGATTTTTCGCCCACGAAAGCTGCGGCCAATGCACGCCATGCCGAGAAGGCACAGCCTGGGCGTATCGGATCATGCAGCGGATCAAAGCGGGCCGGGGCCGACTGGTTGACCTGGACCTCTTGGAAGAAATCGGCAACTCCATCGGCATCATCCCCGGCAGCACCATTTGCGGTTTGGCCGACGGCGCCGCCTGGCCGATCAAAACCACCCTGGCCAAATTCCGCGATGAACTGGAAGACTACATCCGTCGGACCAACCCGCTGGGCTGCCGAAACCCCGCTCCGGTCGAAGCCCTGCCGGAGTGGCGGGAGCATCAGTCCATTACAGGACGGAAACTGCTCGGCGCCGAAGCAACGATTTAACTAAACATAACGTGCTGTAGAGTAAACATTATTGATTCATAAGCAGAGATTTCCCGATCGTAAGAACTCTCAGGATCGGCTATGGCTACAGTGATTGTCGATAATCGCGAAGTGGAGTTGCCCGAGGGCGTGCAGCTCAACTGCATTCAGGCGGCGGCGTTGGCCGGGGTGGAAATTCCGCACTATTGTTTCCATCCGGGGCTTTCGGTGGTGGGCAGTTGCCGAATGTGTTTGGTCGAGATCGGTAAGCGGGACCCCCAGACCGGCCATATCACCATGTTTCCCAAACTCCAGCCGGCCTGCAACACCCCGGCCGCCGATGGCACGGTCATTGTTACCCAATCGGAAAAGGTACAGCAGGCCCGAGCCATGGTGGAAGAAGACTTGCTGCTTCGGCATCCGATCGACTGCCCTATCTGCGACAAAGCAGGCGAATGCCGATTGCAGGACTATCATTTCCGGTATGGCCAAAAGGAACGCCGGGCGGAGATACTGCCCTTCCATAGCCGACGCCGCGATCTGGGCGACGTGTTCCTTTTTGTCGATCGCTGCGTCATGTGTACCCGCTGTGTGCGGTTTGTGCGGGAGGTGGCCGGTACGGGAGAGCTTTTGGTTCTAGCCCGAGGCGCCCATGAAGAAATTGCGGTGCTGCCGGGATATCCACTCAATAACAAACTTTCCGGCAATGTGGTCGATCTTTGCCCGGTGGGCGCTTTGGCTGACAAAGATTTTCTCTATAAGCAGCGGGTTTGGTTCCTCCGATCGCACCGAAGCGTTTGTCCCCACTGTGCCGCAGGGTGTAGCATCTGGATCGATGAAAACCAGGACCACCTCTGGCGGATTCGGCCAAGGGAAAATCCGCATGTAAACCGATGGTGGATTTGCAACGACGGCCGATACGGGTATCATCAGGTGCATGATCGGCGGCGGCTGCTTGGTGCTCGGCGTCGGACGGCCGATGGGTGGGAAGAATTGGACTGGGCACAGGCGCCGCTGGTGGTTCGGGAGGCTTTGGAGCGGGCGGGCCGACTGGCCGCCGTCCTCTCGCCGTTTTTGACCGTCGAAGAAGCGTATCTATTGGCCCTGCTGGTGCGGCGGATTGATCCGGAGGCCCTGCTGGGCCTTGGTCCGGTACCCCGCATGGGCCAGGACGAACGATTCCCCGGCGGTTTTACGATTTCGGCCGAAAAATGTCCTAATCGCCGCGGCGTGGAAGCCGTGCTCAGCTATTTCATGAAAGGCCGAGTGCTGCAATTTGACGAACTTCTTGGCCAGCTTGGTCCCCAGGGCGTGCGGGGCCTGTGGATTACTGGCGGATACAAAGCCCCCACGCCGCCGGTGTCGCATGTGCTGGACCAGGCCATAGCCGATCGGCTGGAAGGGCTGGATTTGGTGATTGTGCAGGATTTGTTCCCTTCGCCGGTGGCGGAGCGGGCGCACTATGTGCTACCGGGAGCGGCCTGGGCGGAGCGAGACGGCGCCTATGTCAACTGCCAGGATCGCCTGCAAAGTTTTCGCCGGGCCATCCGACCGCCGCGCGGGGTGTTGCCGGAAGGTTGGCTCCTGTGGCAAATGCACCAGCGGGCCGGCCAATTCGACGCCGCTGCTGTGCTGGACGAAATGGCCCAGCAAATCACCTATTTTGCGCCGGCGGTATATGAAATTCCCGAAGTCGGTCTGGACTTGAAAGCCGGCCTTTTGGCCGCCACTACCGCCAAGACGGCGTCCGAGCTAAAAGGGTAAAACAAAAAGATGGGAAGAAAATGGAGGAAAATTGGTAACATTTCAGCCGAATGGAGTTAACCCTAGGTTTCTCCCCTCTTGTCCCGCGTCAAGCGGGTTAGGAAAGGGGCAAAGCAAGATACAAATCCCCCCTTTTCCCCCTCACCCGGCTAGCCTGAGGGCTAGCCGGCCTCTCCCGCCAGGGGAGAGGCGAATGTTCTTCACTCGGCTGAAATGTTACGAGAAATTTTTCTTGTCATGAAAAACCTTTCTTGTCATCCTCGCGAAAGCGGGGATCCAGGATGTGATGAGGCGGGTACTTTGTTATGCCTACAAAGGGAAGACGCAAGAAGCCTGGATTCCCGCGTGCGCGGGAATGACACCATATCGCCTTCCTCGGAGAAAGAGGAAACTTTTTCCCTGGGCTGAAGAGATGGAAATGAATACCTAACGAGGTTGACCTAAGATGGACCTGCTGACCACGCTGGAAGCTGGCGTCAAGATGGTGATTTTGTTTGGCGGGCTGATGGGAGCCGCCGCCTATCTGGTGTTGGTCGAGCGATGGGTGGCGGCGTGGATCCAGGATCGGCTTGGACCAAACCGGGCCGGGATCCCGCTAACGAAAATCCGACTGTTCGGCTTGGGCCAGCCCATTGCCGACGGCGGAAAGTTCATCTTCAAGGAAGAGTTCACCCCAGGCCATGTGGAAAAGGTGCTCTACTTTTTGGCTCCGGTGGTGTCGCTCACGGCGGCTGTGGCGGTGTTTGCCGTCGTACCGTTCGGAGAGGTAGAAATTTTTGGGTATCGACTTCGGCTTGCCGTTGCGCCGGGCGTGGATGTGGGACTGCTGTATCTCGTGGCCGTCAGCGGACTGGGGGTGTTGGGGGTGCTGCTGGGCGGTTGGGCCAGCAATAATAAATACAGTCTTTTTGGCGGCATCCGTAGCGCCGCTCAACTGCTCTCTTATGAGATCCCACTGGGTTTGGCGTTGCTGGGGATTGTGTTGGCCGCTGGGTCGCTCCGTCTGGAGGAGATCGTCCTCTGGCAGGCGCAGACCGGTCTGTGGAACATTTTCTGGCAGCCGCTGGGTTTTAGCCTGTTTTTCCTGGCCGCCTTTGCCGAGGCGGGTCGGCTGCCGTTCGACATGGCCGAGGCCGAACAGGAACTGGTCGGCGGCTATCATACCGAATACTCCGGCATGAAACTGATGATGTATATGGTGGCCGAGTATCTGCACATGATCCTGGCCTCGTTCCTGTTGGTGCTGGTGTTTTTTGGCGGCTGGCATTTCTGGGGGCTAAGCGGCGGCGAACCGGCGGTTGCTTGGCCGACGGCCCTGCTCCGGGTGCTCATCCTGCTGGGCAAGGTGCTGGTGGTGATCTGGTTCTTCATGGTCGCCCGGTGGAGTTGGCCGCGGTTTCGATTCGACCAGATCATGCACCTGGCCTGGTATGTGCTGATCCCAATTGGGTTGGTGTACGTGGTCGGTGCGGCGGTGCTGGCCGAGTATGGTCCCGATTGGGCGGCTCGGCTTGGACTGTCGCTTCCGTTATTTATGGCGGCGGCCAATTGGACGATATTTTTGGTGGTCTGGGTTGCGGCGGCCTGCTTGGTCCCGGCCCATTATGACAATCGGCCCCTGCGAGGTCCCATCCGCCCCCAGGCCCCCGCGCCGGAAACGATTCCGTGAAAAACCTTTTGACCTTACCGAGAAATACGACGACCTACCATGCAACCGAATGACCCTCAAGTGCGATGGCTGAAAGAGCCGGAGTTGGGTTGGACCGGCAAGGTGTATCTGCCGCTTTTTGTCGAAGGGATGCGGACCACGCTTCGGCATCTGGTGGGGCCGAAGCTGACGGTCCAATCGCCCGAGGAGCGGCACGAGATTCCGGAGCCGCTCATTTACCGGGGCGTACATCGGCTGAATCGCGACGAACAAGGACGGGTCAAATGTGTGGCCTGTTTTTTGTGTGCCACGATCTGCCCGGCTCATTGCATCGACATTGTGGCTGCCCCTTCGCCCTGGCCTGATCGGGATAAATATCCTGAAAGTTTCACCATCGACGAACTTCGCTGCATTTACTGCGGCATGTGCGAAGAGGCTTGCCCTGTGCAGGCCATCGAACTGACTACCCTCTACGATCTTACCGGCAAAAGCCGAGAGGAGATGATCTTCGATAAGGAAAAACTCCTGAGCGTCTATGACCAAACCAAAGATGCCGAACCAATTTTCCAAAGTTGGCCTTTGCCGGCCGTGTCGGCCGAACAGGAAAACGCCCAGAAAAAATGAGTCCGAGAAGCCTCGAACTTGAAGGAGTCAACCGCCCGAAAACGAACAACGGATGATGGAACGAAGTATGTCGGCAGGACTTCCATCGGCAAAATTTTTTCCCTAACGGAGCCTACAGAGCGTGCATCCGCAACAAGTCATCTTCTTAACCACGATTATCCTCGGTACTACGGGTCTGGTGCTGCTATTGCGTCCGGGCTGGGGCGGCCTGCGATTGTTGGGGGCCGCACTATCGGCCATTGCCTTTGGAGCGGTGCTCGCCCAGGCGCCGATGATTCGGCCGATCCAGGAAGGAGTGGTATTTTATTTGTTGGCGGCGTTGACGGTGGGCGCGGCATTGGCTGCGGTGAGCCTGGTGCATCCACTGTATTGCGCCGTATGTTTTGGGCTTACGCTAGTGGGCGTGTCGGCCCTGATGGCTTATGGCGGGGCGCAGTTTTTGGCTGCCGGCACGCTCATCGTCTATGTGGGAGCCATTTTGGTCGTGCTGCTTTTTGTATTGATGCTGGCCCATCCTCGCGGCCGGGCCACGTATGACTGGAATCGATGGGAGGTGTTCGTCTCGGCCGGTACCGCTGTGGTATTTTTGGCGATGCTGAGTCTGTTGATCACCCGCAGTTTGGCCGGGCCGGAACAGTTGGCCGCCCAAGCGGAAGACCAACGCCAACAAACCGGCGCCGACCAGCCCGCCACAGCAACTGTCCCCCCGCCGCCAGAAGAGAATTTTCTGCCGCCCAAAGCAGGCCAGGGAGTCTTGGCGTCCGAACATGTGGCCCGGATCGGCCAGCACCTGTTTGGCGGTCATTGGCTGGCCGTGCAAGCGGCTGGGGTGTTGCTGTTAGCGGCCCTGGTCGGAGCGGCCGTTATCATTGGTCGATTGCACGGCCCGCTGGAAGGCCCCCAACAACCAGGCGGACACTCCCCGGCGCCCATTGCTGCCGGACAAGCTCCGAGAACCGAATCCCAGCGAAACTCCTAAACCTTCGAAAATCCAGAAATACACCAACCCATGAACGACTACGCTTTTTTGCATCAATACCTGGCCGTCGGTGCGGTGCTTTTTAGCATCGGGCTGGTGGGCTTTTTCACCCGGCGGAACATGATCCTCATGTTCCTCTGCACGGAGATGATGCTCCAGGGGGTGTCGTTGAGTTTGGTCGGCTGGAGCCGATTTTACGACGATTTTGGCGGCCAGATGTTGGTGATTTTCATTCTGGTGGTGGCGGCCTGCGAGGCGGCCATTGGCTTGGCGTTGATCGTGGTGCTTTACCGCCAGACAGGTTCGTTGGATATTGCCCTTTGGCAGCGGCTCCGAGAAGCCAATCAACCGCCTTGGCAAGAGGACCGGCCAGCGCCGATCCCCGAAGAACCGGCGCCGGTTTGGCCTCGCCTGGCCCCGGCCGGCGTCCGCCCTGCCGAAACCGATGAAACTACCGAGTTCCGAGATATGGTGTGAGTGGCTGGGAAAAACGGAAAAACTTTTCTTCAAAGAGTCCCGCTTTATTTGAAACCAATCTCTAGCATCCCACGTAGGAAGTGGTTCGGATATGTTCGGAATAGAATCCCTCTTGGTCGTTACGGTGGTGATGCCGCTGGCGGCGGCGGTGTTGACGGCCCTGTTTGGGCCTCGGCTTTTGCGCAGCCAGAGCCATTGGCCAACGATTGTCGCCTTGGCCATCTCGCTGGCGGCCAGTTTGCTTTTGGTTTGGCAGGTAGCTCAGGAGGCGGAAGCAACCCATACGGCCCGGCAGAACGAACCTGTGCCCTCTGCCCAGCCGACATCGCATTCGCTCGGCTATGAACGCACCCTGACCCTTTGGACCTGGACGGGCGGCGGCGAGGTGGGGCAAACCGCCCTGTCCGTGCAGCCTGTGCAAGATCCACTTGGACCGCCGCCCCGCATTGAAGTTACCCTCCGGATCGATCCGCTTACGGCGATCATGCTGGCCACCGTGCTAACCATTTCGTTTCTGGTGGCGGTGTATTCGGTCGGCTATATGCACGGGGATCCGGGCTACTGGCGCTTTTATAGCTATATTGCCTTGTTTGTCTTTTCGATGTGCATGTTAGTTTCGGTGAGCAATTTTCTATTGCTCTATGTCTTTTGGGAGGCGGTGGGGCTTTGCAGTTATTTACTGATCGGTTTTTGGTACCAGCGACCGGCAGCCGCCGCGGCCGGCAAAAAGGCGTTTCTGGTGAACCGGGTGGGCGATTTCGGCTTTGCGTTGGGGGTATTTTTGCTGTGGTTGACCTATGGCACGCTCAATTTCCATGATGTGCAAACCGGTGGGCAAACCCAGCCGGGCATCCTCGGACAAACCTTCCTCCAACAGCCGGAACAGTACGTCGGCGGGGCGGTGGGCACGGCCATTGCCCTGCTGCTTATGGCCGGTGCGTGCGGCAAAAGCGCCCAGTGGCCGCTTCATGTATGGTTGCCCGACGCCATGGAAGGCCCCACGCCAGTTAGCGCACTGATCCATGCGGCCACGATGGTAACGGCGGGGGTGTATTTAACGGCCCGGTGTTTGCCGCTGTTTTTGGCCGCCCCGATAGGGCCGCTGGTTGTGGCTTGCATTGGCGGCGGCACGGCCCTGCTGGCCGCCTTGATCGCCCTGACGCAGACCGATCTAAAACGCATCCTGGCCTATTCGACAATCAGTCAATTGGGCTATATGTTTTTGGCCGTGGGAACCGGCACGGCGCTGGGCGTAACCGCCGGGATGTTCCATCTATTTACCCATGCCTTTTTCAAGGCCCTTTTGTTTTTGGCGGCCGGAAGCGTCATGCACGCCATGGGCGGCGTGATCGACATTCGGCAGTTTGGCGGCCTGCGTCGGCATCTGCCCTGGACGCATACGACCATGCTTTTCGGCTGTTTGGCCTTGGCCGGGGTCGTGCCGTTTGCCGGGTTCTGGAGCAAGGATGCGATCCTACTGGCTGTTGGCCAGCAGGAGGGCCTGGTGTATCAGGTGCTTGGCTGGGCGGCCACGGCTACGGCCTTTTTGACGGCCTTTTATACCTTCCGGGCGTTTTTCCGTACCTTTTACGGGCCGGAGCGGATACCGGAAGAGACAGGCGGCCATGTGCATGAAGGCCCTCCGTGGATGACGGCGCCGCTAGTGGTGCTGGCGGCGGCTTCGCTGGTGGTGGGGGCGTATTTTGAATGGACCCATGGGTTCGCCCACTTCCTGGCCCAAACGCCCAGCCTGTGTCTGGCCGGCCTGGCCCTGGAAGGCCCACGGGCCGAGTTGGTCTCCCACAGCCAAGTGGCCCTGCTGAGCACACTGGTCGTTCTGGCCGGGATCGGCTTGGCAGCCCTCCTATATCTGGGATCACGCACGGTGCTGGAAGGGCTGACTCGGGCGAGCGCCGCGGTGGGCCTGTACGGGCTTTCCTACGGCAAGTTTTTCTTCGACGAGCTCTATCAGGCGGTGGTTGTCATGCCGTTAACGGGTCTGGCCCGGTTGTGCGGCTGGCTGGATAACCAGGCGATTGACAGGGCGGTGGATGACGTCGGCGCTGCGCCGCGAGCCCTAGGCGCTTTGTTCCGAAGCCTGCAAGTAGGACTGGTGCCTTTTTATGCATTAGCCATGATCCTTGGCGTTTTGGTATTACTCGGAGCACTGATGACCGGATGAGAATGTAACTTAGCCTGTCCAGGCTGAGTAGCCGGCAGAACGGATGCCGGCTTGATAGCCGACGGTACGGATGCCGGCTAACAGCCGGCGTTACGTAAAACAGCCGTCGTTACAAGCGATCCCAAAGAGCCTCCCAGAAGGATAATCGACGACTATGACCGAAGCGGGTGTAAGAGTGCTGTTGGTGGTAAGTGTGCTTTCGCCGGTGGTGGGGGCGTTTGTGTTGGGCCGGGATCGGGTGCAAGCCAGGCAGTCGGCCTTGGCTACCACTCTGTTCACGCTGTTTTTATGTCTGTTGGTCATAGCGGCCTATCCGCCTGGGGCGAAGGAGTTTGCCCGGTTGAGCCTGCCGTGGGCGCCCGGCGTAAGCGCCGAGCAAAGTCTGCCTATGGTGAGTTTTTCGTTGGCCCTGGATGGGTTGAGCCTTTGGCTTTACGGGCTGACGGCCCTGCTAGGGGTGGTGGGCGTCTTGATAAGTTGGGAGGCCATACGGGAAGAGGCGGCCCGGTTCTACCGCTGCTGGCTCCTGCTGGAAACCGGCATGTTGGGCGTATTTCTGGCCCAGGATATCTTACTGTTTTATGTGTTTTTCGAGTTTACGCTGGTGCCGCTGTTTGTGCTGATCGGGGTGTGGGGGAGTGAACAGCGGCAATATGCGGCCATGAAGTTCTTCCTCTTTACATTGGCCGGCAGTGTGCTTACGTTTTTGGGCCTGCTGGCCATTGTGCTATGGGTTTACCAGCAGACGGATCGGCTGACCTTCTCGATCCCCGATTTGACCGATTATTTGCAGAATCTGCACGGCGGGGATCGGATGCCGCTAGGCTTACAACTGGTGATTTTTTGGGCCTTGTTTGCCGGGTTTGCGATCAAAGTGCCCCTGTTTCCGCTGCACACTTGGTTGCCGCTGGCGCATGTGGAGGCGCCGGCCGCTGGTAGTGTGGTGCTGGCCGGGGTGCTGTTGAAGGTGGGTGGCTACGGGTTCCTGCGATTCAATATCCCAATGCTTCCGGAAGCCACGGCGGTCTCCGCTCCGTACCTACTTATCCTCTCGGTAGCCGGGATTGTCTATGGGGCGCTGGTGGCCCTGGCGCAGAAGGATATCAAACGGCTAATCGCCTATTCGAGCATTAGCCATCTGGGCTTTTGCATGATGGGGATTTTTGCCCTGAATCGGTCTGGCGGACAGGGGGGCGTGTTGCAGATGCTCAACCACGGGCTATCCACCGGGGCGTTGTTTGCCCTGGTGGGGATGATGTACGAACGTTACCATACCCGGCAAATGGCCGATCTGGGCGGCCTGGCCCGCCGGTTGCCCTGGTTGGCCTTCTTTATGGTGCTGGCCAGCTTGGCCAGCATCGGGCTGCCGGGGCTGAACGGCTTTGTGGGCGAATTCCTAGCCCTGTGGGGGATGTTCCATCGGGCCTGGGCCGATGCGCCGGCGGAATGGTCCGGGGTGTATCGGGTCCTTTCGGTGGCGGCGTTGAGCGGGGTAGTGCTGGGCGCCTGGTATATGCTTTGGATGGTGGAGCGGGTGTTTTTCGGCCCGCTGCGTGAACCTTCGGCGCACACTGGAACAGGAGAAGCTGGCAAGCCCTCTTCCGCAGAAGAGCCGTCCTCTGCCAGGTCCGGACAGGAACAACGGCTTCATACCCCGTGCGATGAAGAGCCGTCGGTTCGTCCGATCGACCATGGTTTTTCGAGCGGACATGCCTCTGAAACTGTCGGTTTAGAGGGCGAGGGGGCCGGTTTGGGTGGGGCTGGCGGGGTGGAGGACCTTTGTTGGCGGGAGATTGCCGCCCTGGCGCCGCTGGGGCTGCTGATGCTGTGGATCGGGGTATATCCGAAGTTTTTCCTGGATCGGATTAGGCCGACGGTCGAGGAGCTATCCGCTCCGGCGGCTAAGTTGGTGAGAAACGACTCTGCCGATGTACAGAGTCACACACCAGGGGGGCTGGCTGCGTTTCGTTCTTGGGAAAGTCTTCCCCGACGTCTTCTTTCTGTCAACGAGGCGGAAGCGGCGGCTGAGAAACAGCCGTTCTGTTTGTTCGGCGTGCCTGGGGCAATTTCGAGAAAACCTGTTGGTTCCGGATGGTTGACGCGCGGTAGAGATGTTGTCGTTTATGTCGGAGAATGCGACCGTGCTAACGACTGAAACGTTATGGTATCTAGGGCCGGAAGCGACCCTGGTTTTGACGGCGGTGGTGTTGTATTTGCGGGGAGTGTTTCGCCGGTGGGAAGACCAACCGATCGCCGCCGGAAAATCTCTGTCCCAAGATACGCTAAGTCTTCAGATCGCGCTAGTGGGTGTGGTGTTGGCCGGTTGGGCGTTGGTGCGGATCGGGCTGCCCCAAGAGAGTGTCGGACCGGTGATCTTAGACCCATTAGGGCTTTATATTCGCTGGCTTAGCTTGGCGGCGATCGGATTGCTGGTGCTATTGGCTTCGACAGACGCATCGAGAACGAACCGGCCGGAATATCTGGGAACCGTACTTTTGGCGGGCGCCGGCGTGATGGCCGTGGCGGCGGCTGATAACCTGGTGCTGCTTTTTGTGGCGTTGGAATTGGTTTCCATACCGACGTATATCGTTCTCTGTCTGGGCCGACGAGACGCCGACGGCTACGAGGCGTCGGCCAAGTACTTTTTTCTTTCTCTAGCGGCGTCGGCCATGACTCTTTACGGAATCAGTTTCCTTTACGGGGCGAGCGGTTCGCTGGAGTTGACGGCGATCCGGCAGAACTTGGTTGGCAAACTGAGTGTTTCGGAAGGGTATTTCTCTGATTTTACCCAACTCGGCGTGATCTTTCTTTTGGCCGGGTTGGGGTTTAAGATCACCGCAGCGCCGTTCCATTTTTACGCCCCGGACGTGTATCAAGGGACAAGCTATCCGAATGCGGCGTTGCTGTCGGCGGCGCCGAAGATCGCCGGGTTTACGGCGCTAGTGCGGATTCTCATCGAGAGTTTATGGCCGTGGGAACAACATGGTTTCGGCTGGCGGGTGGTGTTGGCCTTGGCGATCCTGACGATGACGGTGGGGAATACGGCGGCGTTGTGGCAGACGCATCTGCGTCGGTTGTTGGCCTATAGTTCTGTGGGACAGGCCGGCTATATTTTGGCCGCCTTGGCGGTCGCGTTGGGAGCGGAGACAGCGGAGAGTCGGTCCGACGGTTTGGCGGCGGTGCTGCTGTATTTGGCCGTGTATGCGGCGGCCACGATCGGCGCCTTTTCGGTGTTCGAAGGAATTCGCCGGAGCGGCCGGCCGGTAGAAACGATGGAAGATTTGGCCGGTCTGAGCCGACATCGGCCGTGGTCGGCGGCCTGGCTGGCTATCTTTATGTTTAGCCTGGCGGGAGTGCCGCCTTTGGCCGGTTTCTGGGGAAAATGGGCGGTCGTGCTCGGAGCGATTCAAAGCAGTCTTTCGCCCCGGACCGGGACGCAGCAAAGTCTATGGTTTATGATCCTGGCGGCGGCGGTGATGCTCAATGCGGCCGCAGCGGCGGCGTATTACCTGCGAGTGGTAGCGGCGGCGTATTTTCGGCCGCCTGCTCAGACGCATACTGCCGCCGGACCTGCCGGGCCTTGGATCGCCGCAGTGCTTTGCGGGCTTCTTTGTGTGGGGATTGGGCTGATGCCTTGGCCGTTGTGGAATACGGCCGCCAGCGCGGTGGAACCGTTGGCCCAGCCGGGGCAACCTCTTATTTTCTGGGATTCTTCGGATGGAAATCCTGAGCTTGGAGTCCAAACCATTCCCGCCGTATCTCTATTATCCCCAGAAGACGCCGCCGATTCTTCGTTGGTCCATTTTGTTTTCTTTGCGCCGGAACGGGACTAACCCATGACCCGGTTGCCGCGAACCGCCCGAGTACTGGCCCGGTTGACGACAGAAGCAGCACATCCTGTATATCTATTGGATGAGGACGGCGTGCTGATCTTCTGCAACCAGGCGTGTGCGGAGTGGGTGGGAACACCGGCGGAGATGCTTCTAGGGCAGAAGTGTTTGTATCATTCGCAGGCGGAGCCTGGGACTGCGGAGGCGGCGGCCAGCGGCCTGGCCCCGCCGCCAGAGGCTTGGACCGGTTGGGCCGCCCTCGGCGTGATAACCGGAGGCCGCTTTGTCGAACCCGTTCGCCGACGCCAAGCCTGCTTTTTGGTCCTGAAAAATTCGGACGGCGAACCCATCGGGCTGCTGGCTATTGCCCAAGACGAAGACCTTCCCGAAGGGGCGGCGGGGGAAGGGCCGGAAAAGTTGGCCGCTCCACTGAGCGACGAAGCCCATCAACTTCACGAGCAGCTTCGTCAATTTCACCTAGAAAAGGCGGGACGTTGTCGGATGGATCGGCTCGTTGGGCAAGGGCTGCTCATGGAACGGGTCCGGGCGCAGGTGGACGCCGCTGCCGCTTCCGGGGCCAATGTGCTCCTAGTCGGGCCGCCAGGCAGCGGTCGGCGGCATACGGCCCAGGCCATCTATTATGCAAGCGATCCCGCCGGTCGGGGGCCGCTGGTCCCCTTGGACTGTGCGATCCTGCCGGAAGAGGTGATCCTATCGACCTTGGCCAATCTCTCTCGGCGCTATCCTCGGGGCGGCCGGGAGCGGGCTGCCATCCTTCTGCAAGAGGTCGATCAACTCCCCCAGGAAGTGCAACGGGGGCTTGTCGAGTTCCATAAAAGCTCCCGATCCGCCTTGCGGGTATTGGCCACGGCGCAGAAAGCTCTCTTGCCCTTAGCCGCAGAAGGGGGATTTCCGGCGGACCTGGCCGTCTGGTTCAGCACCATTGTCATCGAACTGCCGCCCCTGGCCCAACGTCGGGAGGACATTCCCCTGTTGGCCCAGGCGTTTGTCGAACAGCTCAACGCCCAAGGCCGAAAACAAATCCGCGGTTTTAGCTCCGAGGCCCTGGATCGAATGGCCGCCTACGATTGGCCGGGCAATCTCGACGAATTGGCTCAGGTGGTCGCAGAAGCCTACACGAAGAGCGAAGGCCCCTTGATCAGCCCGGCGGACCTTCCCAAAATGATCCACTTGGCATGGGAGGCGGCTGCCTATCCCCGCCCCATCGAGGAAACCATCGTGCTGGACCAGTTCCTCAAAAAGATCGAACAGGAGTTGCTCCGGCGGGCCTTGCGCCAGGCCAAGGGCAACAAGGCCAAAGCGGCCCGACTCCTGGGCGTGTCCCGGCCCCGGCTCTACCGACTCCTGGTAGAACACGGCCTGCTGAAAGAATGAGGGGCCGCCAGCCTACGGGGCTTCTTCTACCGATGAACGCCCAGACTCTCTTCGATCTGTTGGGCTTTCGTAGAAACGGCGGCTGGTCCGGTGCCCGGGTCTGTTTTCCGATATTGGCGGCAAAACTCGGAAAGCTCATTTTCAGAAAAACCCTCGCCCCGGAGGTTCCACCCCGAACACCCCCCTAAGACCAACAGAAACCATACCATTGCCAGCACAGCCGCCTGAACGGCCAACCCCGCCACGCTTTTGCCCACAGCCAGTCTGTTGGTCATAAACCGAGAAAACATCTTGGAGCTTTCCCTACACGACAAAAGACATCGGATTCTGTTCAGGGAGGCGAATCAGCAGATGAAGAGAAAAAAGACTTCTCCACCTTGAAGGGAACAGGGCGCCTCCCGGAAGTTATGCGAAAAAATCATAGACCCGCCACCAGTTTTTGTCTAGAGGAATTTGGGTAAAATGGAGAAGATGGCAAAAGCCGTAAGCCCCCCACTCGAAAAACCGAGTGAACAACCGGATGCCGTTGTTCTTTGGGAGGGCTTATCTGTCTCTTTGTGAAAAGATAAGCCTCACCTTTTACACACCTGGAACGATTGACTCTGGGAATTCGAGATGGTAGAGTCAAAGCGTCCGGGGGCTTTGGGAAGCGATTCCAAGCCGAACGGCGAGGATAAGAACTAAAGTTCATGTAAAGTTCGATCAAGAAGGTTGCAAAATCGGCCTACATGGTGTTTCCTAAGAATTTTTTCAGGAGGTGTGAATCATGAAACGATGCGTTACCCGGCGGCGTTTTTTGGGCGGCGCTACGGCGGCGGCTTTGGGGGCGTGGGCGGCGCCTGTGGTGATTCCCGAACGGGCCTGGGCGGGGGCCAACCAGCGGCTGAACGTGGCGCTATTAGCCTGCGGCGGCCGGGCGGCGCAATTGGTCCCTAACATTTTGAACTCAGGCGAAAACATCGTCGCCTTGTGCGATGTGGACGCCCGACAAATTGCGCAGATAAAAAAGACCTTTGCCGGCAAGTTCGACGGGGCGAAAGTCTATGATGATTATCGAAAACTTCTCGACGAGGAAAAAACGGTCGAGGGCGTGGTGATTTCGGCGGGCCAGCGGTGGCATGTGCCGATGTCCAAGCGGGCATTGGAAGCCGGAAAACATGTCTTCTGCGAAAAGCCGTTGGCCCACAGCGTAGCCGAGGCCCGCCAGATCGGCCAACTGGCCCAGCAGAAGAAACTCGCCACCCAGATCGGCACGCAAGGCGGCTCCACCGACACCTTCCGCCGAAGTATGGAACTGATCCAGGCGGGGCTTCTCGGCCGAATTCAGGAGGTGCATTGTTGGATCAACCGCGGCTTTCCGCCCAGTGCGCCGATCGATACGAATGCGGACCCGATTCCGGAAGGATTGAATTGGGATTTCTGGTGCGGACCGTCGCCGCTATTGCCGTTTAAGAGTTATTACATCGCTGCGCCCGGTCAGGTCGGTTGTCTCCATTGGGGTCGATGGTTGGCCTTTGGCGACGGACACCTGGCCGACATGGGCGCCCATGCGATCAACCTGCCCCATCGGGCGCTGAAACTTGGTCCGCCGGCCAAAGCGTCGGTGAAAATTCCTGAGCCGCTCCGGGATAGTTATCCCTCGGCGACGACGTTTTGCTGGGAGTATCCCCAACAACAGGGCGGTGAACCGCTTCGCTTGTGGTGGCATGACGGCGCCCAAGCGGCGCCGCCGGAACACCTGGGGAAGGAGCTTTTGTCCACCTATAGCAAAGTCCCCACCAACGGAGTGCTTTTCGTTGGGGAAAAAGGTATTCTCTATGCCAACGCCTGGGGCGTGGGCGGCGTACTGAAGCTGCATGGCGACGCCAAATGCCGCGGCGTGTTGGACCACGAAGCCGCCAAACCCATCCCCGTTACGTTGCCTCGGGCCAAAGGTCAAAATCATATGCAAGAATGGATCGACGCCTGCAAGGGCCTTGGGAAAACGTTCCAACCGCTGGAATCGGCCGCCCCGATCGCCGAAGTGGCGATGATCGGGATGGTCGCCCTGCGACTTGGCCGACCGATCGAGTGGGACGACCGCGCAATGAAAGTCCCCGGCGTGCCGGAAGCCGATCGGTGGATCCATCTGGAACACCGGAAGAAATGGCTCTAAGGTGTGCGTTCGATCGGCGATCTTTGCCCCCTCCGTTTTTCTGGGCGCAGAAAGAACAACGGTGGTGAAAATGTTTCTCTCTGCGGGGCGGCCTTTCTCGGCTTCCCCGCCTAGACTTCACGAAGGGCCGAGGCGGCGCCCTCCTCGCGGGTAAGGAGATATGGCGAGTGAAAGGATGGCTGCGGGAATATAGGCTTTTTTGGCAAGAAGTGTGGCGGGCGTATCATACGACAGGGGCGATCCTGCCCAGCAGTCGCTCCTTGGGAAGATCGCTTGCCCGCTATGTGGGCCAGGCGGACGGACCTCAATGGATTTTAGAGGTCGGCCCAGGTACCGGGGCCGTTACACGGTGCATTCTGGCCCGGATGCGCCCCGAAGACCGATTGGACCTGGTGGAACTCAACGAGCGGTTCGCAGCCGGGCTCCGCCAGCGATTCGAGGCCGAAGAACCTTTCCGAAAATTCCAGACCCAGGTGCGGATTTTCCATATGCCGATCCAACAGGCCTCGGAAAACCAACCTTATGATCTGATTATTTCCGGCTTGCCGTTGAACAATTTCCCGGCGGCAGTAGTGCAAGAGATTCTGGACAAAATGATCCGTTTGCTCAAACCGGGCGGAATGCTCTCGTTTTTCGAGTATATCGGAATTCGGAAAATGAAAGCTCTCATCGCGGGCCGGGCAGATCGTCAACGACTCCGGGAGATCAAGGCGATCTTTCAGGAGCTGTTTCGGCAATCGGAAAAGCGGCGGGATTGGGTTTGGCTAAACACGCCGCCCGCCTGGGTCCACCATCTTCAGCCCCAGCCAAACCACTTGCCCACCTCCCCGGCCAGAGGCTAAGAGGCTCTAACAAAACATAACCCTCAAAAGGTTTACGTACCCCTCTACTAGGGATGTAGTACCAGTCAATGTGGTTTTGTTCGAGGCTCTAAGCCTCCTGGGATCGGAATTGCTGACAAAAATACAGTCCAAGGGGAGCAGAAAAACGTCTCCATGATCCGGACAGGGACTTCCCTGCTGCTTTCTGAAAGAGGCTGGAATTTTGGGAACACTTTCGTCGAGTGAAGTACTGAATATGATATTGTAAAATGGAGAAAATAGGGAATTGAGAGAAAAAGAAATTCTGGGTGATCCGGGAACCTTAGATAATTAAGCAGTGACTTCTTGGTTTGGCAGTTCTCGGTATTTTGTAACATTTTAGCCGAATGCAGTACCTTGTCATTCCCGCGCAAGCTCTCAATCCAGGGTCCTGTGAGGCGGCGACCTTGTTATTCCTCCCAAGTAGCGGCTGCAAGAAGCCTAGATTCCCGCTAGAGCGGGAATGACATATTCGCCGGAAAAATCTCGGGGTTTGCTAAGAAA
>JAKPGL010000171.1 GCA_029550925.1 Planctomycetota bacterium | reverse complement strand
CTCAAGAGCCTCTTTGAAGGCGACCAGCCGGACGACCGCCGCATCCGGCGTCAATTCTGGGCCGCCGTGGCCGACCTGGTAGCCGACCGCTATTTCGGCGCCTTGCAACAGTGGTGCCAAAAACACGGGGTGGCCTCCTCCGGACACAATCTGGCCGAGGAGTCCATCCTGTTTCATGTGCCGCTGTATGGCAACGGTCTGAAGGCGATTGCCCGAATGGATATTCCCGGTTTGGACCTGCTCAGTTCTGATCCGCAGGCGGTGCAGCAGTCGGCCCATTGGATGACCACGGCCATGCCGCTTTCGGGGGCCTTGCTGGAAGGCCGTCGGCGGGTGATGACCGAGGTGAGCGACTTTGCGCAAAAAATGTTCGGCTCCGGGCCGGTCGGGCTGACCGAGATGCAGACGACGGCCGGTTGGCAGGCCGCCTGGGGGGTAACCGAATTTACCCTCTACTACAGCCCCTCCGACCGCACCGTGGAAGAAAACTGGCAATACGGCCAATTTGTCGGCCGACTCAATAGCATTCTCAAACCCGCTTGGCCGAAGCCAGAAGTCGCCCTCTATTATCCGATCTACGACCTATGGGCCGAATATCGTCCGACGGCTGGGCCCTTGCGCAATTGGCCGGGCACGCCGAAAATACGGCAGATCACCGACTCTTTCTACCGTCTGGGCCGCTCCCTCCAAGGTCGGCAGATTCCTTTTGTCCTGATCGACCATGAGTACCTGCAAAAGGCGACGGTCGGCCAAACGGGTGTTCTGCAAATCGGGCGGCTGGAAATCAAAACCCTCGTGTGCCCCGCCGGCGTCGAATGGCCGGAGGAGGTTCGGCCTCGACTGGAAACGTTTCAACAAAAAGGCGGGCGCCTCGTGCAAGACTCGCCCGATCGCCCCATCTCCCAGGCCAATATCCAAGAGATTGTCCAACCGGCGGTTCGCTTGGCCCCAGCAACCGACAGGATCACCCTGGGCCGATTCGTTCGGGATGAACACACCCTCTTGATCCTGGTCAACATGGGCAAACAGCCCTACGAGGGCCTGTTAGAAGGGGCGACGCCCGGTCCGTGGATCCAACTGGACCCCGCCACGGGCCACACCCAAGAAGTTTCCGTCGCCGCACAGGGCCTGCCCATCCGCCTCCAAGGCCACCAAACCCTCCTGTGGCTCCGTCTGAAGGACAGATAACTTCTCCTTAACAAACAAAAAGTCCGGGCACACCCCCTATCTCTTTAGGAGGTCCTTAGGCGGCCTTTCCTCCAAAGCAGCGCACCGACGGCGCGTTAGCTAATACAACTTCCTGATAGGGCGCAATTATCCCTCCTGAGAAAGGTGGTGCGGAGGGATTCTGTGGCGGAGCACCGTCTATCTCCCTTCTGTCTATTGACGCATGTTTTTTTCTATTTATATTAATTTAAGAGGCCGTAACATTTTAGCCGAATGCAGTACCTTGTCATTCCCACGCAAGTGGGAATCTAGGCCTCTTGCAGCCGCTCCTTGGGAGGAATAACAAAGGACCCGTCCTCACAGGACCCTGGACTGCTGCTTTCGCGGGAATGACATATTCGCCGGAAAAATCTTGGTTTTTTTAAGAAAATCGCGGCACTTCTGCACTCGGATGAATAACTACAAAAGGCCAAATGAGCATATCCGCCGGCGCCTTCTCCTACTCTGTTCCTAGAGATACCAGATGACGATCCCAGAACCTACGTGGCAACAACTCGTTTTTCCGAAGCAAACTACGTTGGTCGAAAGAATTGCCCATGGCTTGATCCAATATATTGCCGCCAAAGGGTTACAGCCGGGGGATCGGCTGCCGTCGGAGCGGGAGTTGGTACAAATGGTTGGCACAAGCCGACTGCCCCTGCGTGAAGCCATTTCCGTGCTAAAAGGCTTAGGTGTTTTGGAAGTCAAGCATGGTAAAGGGATCTTTGTACGCGGCTGGAGCTAGAGGGTTTGTTCGGCAAGCTCTCGCCGCTGTTGCGTATTCAAGGTGGGCTGGATCTTCCGGCGGTAGTTGAAGTGCGGATATATCTGGAGGGGAGTATTGCCCAGATAGCGGCCCTCCGCCGAGGGCCGGAAAATCTGCAAAAGTTGGAAGCCTACCTTGAGGCCATGCGGGCTAACCTGGAGGACCGGAGTGAATATGCGCGGCACGACATGGCTTTTCATCAGGAGATGGCCCGCTGCACCGGCAATCCGATCTTTCATGTTCTGATTGCTACGATTGGCGATTTGATTTACGAACTTCAGTACATGTATCGGGATAGTGTGGAGAGCCGCCGTCGGGCTATCGACGAGCACCAGGCCATCCTGGACGCTATCCGTCAAGGCCAGCCCGACCAAGCCCGCTCCGCCATGCTCCAACACCTGGAAAACGCTACCGGAAGGGCAGAAGACCCACCCCACCCATAGAAAAATTAGTAACACTTTAGCCGAATACAGTACCTTGTCATTCCCGCGCGAGCGGGAATCGAGGTCTTTCAAGAGTTTTTGTTTTCCGGATTCCCGCTTTCGCGGCAGCGACAATCCCCGCCCAATTTCGCCCTAAAATAGTCCCCCTTTGCGTTCGGCTGAAATGTTACTCGTATTTTTATCCTCTCTCTCCGACGGCGAGAAGAGCACTCCCTTGGTCTGAACCTTGCCTCGTTTCGTTTCCGGGGAACGTACCTGCCCTCGAACGAGCAGATTTTTGGAGGAACGGACTGATGAGCGTACGAGGCTGGAATGTGTGCGTGATGTTTGTAGCCGGGCTAATGGCGATCCCTGGGTGGAGTGGAGCCGGGCTAAGTGCGGGGCAGCCGGTCCAGCCGAGCAGTTCTGCTCCGCCCCTGGGCACCCAGGCAGCCATTTCGTCCGCCGCGCCGACCTCCCACGATTCGCTACCTACCCCCTCACCGGCCAACTTGCTAGCTAAACCGGCGCCCGTCGCTCCATCGGCCACCCCGGCATCGCCCGGCAAGATAGCCAACAAACCGGCGCCCGTCGCTCCGATCGCCAAACCGCTTTTGGCCCATTGGCGCATGGATGAGTTGGACGGCGCGGTCTTGCAGGATGCAAGCGGCAACCGATTCGATGCCACCCCGCAGCCGCGCACCGCCCTGGAACCGGTCGAGGGCGTCCTGGGCGGCGGCATGAAGTTCAGCGGGCAGCACGCCGTCCGAGTCCCTGTAAAACTGCAATTTACTGGGTTAAAAGGTCTCAGTTTCAGCGTCTGGGTCCAGCCTACGGAACTGTCCACCTATCGGGAAATCTTCCGCAAAGAGGACGGCGAGCAGCGGGTCCTGTTTTCCTTCCAGAACCATGGGACGATTCTTTCGTTGGGGCTGAATATCGGCGGCTATGTGGAGTGCGACGCTCCCATCAAGCCGGAGGCGGTGCTGGACGGGGCCTGGCACCACTGTGCGGCCACGTATGACGGCCAGTGGATGCGGGTCTATCTAGACGGGCGGGAGATTGGTTCGTTGCACCGGCCCGGGCAGATCACCGCGGGCGGCCCGTCGCCGGGCTGTATCGGTTCCTCCAACGGCGGCGAATGTTTTCAGGGATTGATGGACGATCTGCGGATTTACGCCGAGGCGCTTTCGCCGGAGCAGATCGCCCGGCTTTATCGGGAAGGATTGGAGGCCCTAACGGCGGCGGCCAAACAGGCCGGCCTGAGCGTCGATGCCTTCTTTGTGCGGGCACGTACCTTTGCCGAAACCTTGGCCCAAAGCCGACAAAAGCTCCATCAGTTGCAAGGGGGCCAAGTCCGACTGGACAAACAGACAGCCGCCCTGTTCCAGGCCCGATTGCAAGAGGCGTTTCCGGAGGAGTATCAAAAGTTTATCGAATACACCGGGCGGACACCGGCGGCTTATCTGGCCTCCATGGGCAACGATTTCCATCTTCGCGAAGTAGGCCGGCTGATCGAATTGCTTTTGGAATATAAGCCGCTCACCGAAGACCAATGGCGCAAACAATCGCCGGAAGATCGGCAACGGTGGGCCGAAGCCGACCAGATTGCCGCCCGGTTCGAGGCCCTCCGGGCCGAGGGCGACCAGGCCGCCTACAAGCCCGACTGGATCGAGCTGATCCTGGAAGCAGGCCGACGCATCGCCTTCCGGCCCGTAGTGCATGAGGCGGTGGCCCCGTATGTTCGGCCGGAAACGCCGCCCACCCGGGACCTAACCGCCCAGGAAGCCCAGCGCCTGTTAGAGGACGATT
>JAKPGL010000158.1 GCA_029550925.1 Planctomycetota bacterium | reverse complement strand
AAAGTGGGCGGCAAAAATACTCTTGGCGGTTCAACTATTTTTAGCGCCAAGGCCAATAGCCCTTGATCTACAGTGATCCAGTTTCGCACCCAAGGGATGGGATGAAGCGCCCGGGCAATCTCAAATATTTTGGCGTGCCGTCGTGGACTAAACACCATTACACCTGAATTGAGATATTCTGTTTCCCAGACCATGTAGTCAATTCCGCATAGCCGCAAGAAAGGAGCCATAGTGTCCTCGATGTCCCGACGGAAAGAATGGCCCTCTTGTTCCGATGGCGCCGCGGCAAATGCCTTTTCCGGTACAAGCTCAAACAGATTTGGGCAATCGGAACGAATAACAACATCCCGGTCTATGTACACCACCTGTTCATACATTGCCAAGTGACGATCCAGATTTAATTTTTCCCAAAAAGGGTCTTGCCAAGATACAATTGGTGTAGTAATCTCCACGAACTCCGCCCCCCACCGTTCCGCAGCCGCCCGCATAGATTGGCGAAAATTATGGGGCAATCCGTCCCCATGCACATTAAGCGTAGCCAATGCTCTGCCTCTGGCAGGAGGCTGTTTCTCATGTAACCGTCGCAAAGATTCACGAAACACTGCCGATAGGAGCCTGTTGGATCGAAGACATTCTTGGCGGCTCCAAGCCCAAACGCCCAAATCTTTCAATTTGTGGTTGCAGAGCATCCAGCACCAGGCCGCCGGAAACCCACGCATAAACTCCCGATGTTTGGCTTCTTCGCCTTGCTCTAAAAAACGCTCCGTTTGGTTCCACGGCACCGGGGAAATATGGGCAAGCGGCCAAAGCAAAAAGTTTTCACTGCCTAAGTCGGCCACAATTCGGGTAAATGGTTCTGTGCTGACTTCTAGCCATCTAGGCGACCGCCCGTCACGCACGACTTGCAAAATCGCATTCCACCATCGTTCAATGGCCTCGGCTCCTTCTCTGGCCGCAATACATCCTACTCCAATGGTTCTATCCGTCGAATCATAGGCAGCAACACCAGCAGGACACCGTTTAGCCAAATCAATAAATATATCCACCGACCGCATCGGAATGCAGTCAATGTCACACCACATACCCCCATACCGCCAAAGCAAAAAACACCGAATGGCGTCCGATCGCTGGGCAACGTGCCAGTGCTGGATGGCCTCCCATACGTCTTGGGGTATTCCCATAGATACGATATCATTCGGCCCTAGAAGAACTGTACCTGGATAGTATGCCGCCCAAAGATCGGCGCATAGCCGAATGTAAGGCGGCATGGGGCCTTCCCAATATAACCACAATGGGGGATCAGACTCACGAGAGAGTACGAGTTTCATAAAGCGGTTCTTCCAGATACTTTCTCATCGCTTCTTCTGCCGATCTAGCCTCAATACGTTCGACCTGCACCCGGTCTGGGAGCGGCGGGAGGCGGTCTAAGCCGGGGCCGTAGAGGGCCAGCACCTGGCCGCTACGGGCCGAAGCCCGCAACTGCCCAATCAGCCAGCGGCGGAACTCTTCCTCCCTTTCCACCAACCCATCCGGCAGCCGGACGCACTGCCATCCCTGCTGTTGCAATTCCTGAGGCACTGGGTCTGGGGCTTGTAGCAGAACAACCGGGGGCTGGTTCGGCGGAATGTACTCGGCCAGAAACGTTCGCCACGGTTCCGGCAATTGCGCCTCGGCCTCTTCCGGTGTGCGGGCCGTGATTTCATAGACTGGGGACCAGGCGGCCTGTACCTCGTCTAGTCGGATTTCCGGATGCCATAGGGCCACCACGCAACCGGCCTCTTCCGCTTCACGCCAA
>JAKPGL010000155.1 GCA_029550925.1 Planctomycetota bacterium | reverse complement strand
CTTCACTCGGCCGAAAACCTCCAGCCGCGCTCGCTCTTTCGCACTCATCTGTAATGTCTCCATACAACCCTCCTTTCGGAGGGTTGATAGGGACATTTCTATTCACGCCGCAAGGGGTCATTTCTATTCACGTATGACAGGGTATCTTTGAATCCTTCTGGCTTCCGGGAAGGCTTCAAAGAGAGCGTTCGAACACTCAGCAAAAGGAAAACGCCGACGTGAGTGGCCGGCGTAGAACCGGAGATGCGATCTCCGGTGTGGTTGCAAACTGTTTCTTTGGTGTATTCTATTGATTCCCGCATAGCCAATGAACCAACGGGGAGAGACGTGCGTGCGTTAGGATATGAGGGCGAAAGGAAGTGCATCTGAGCTGCAAGCTCGTCGGATGTTGGCCGGGCAGGCGTTGTCGGACGGCGAGGACATCCACGAGATTGCCGAACTGGTTGGTGCTTCGGTTTCTTCGGTGAAGCGGTGGCGTTGGGCTGTCGAGAAAGGCGGATTGGAAGCCTTCTTAGCCAAACCAAATCCCAGCCGCAAGCCCCGCCTGAACGCGAAGCAGAAGCAGCAACTAACCTGAATTCTCGCGGCCGGGCCAGGGAAGGCCGGTTATCCCACCGAACTGTGGGCCTGCCCTCGGGTGGCCGAGGTGATCGCCAAGACGTTTCACGTCCACTACCACCCCGACCAAGTAGGCAGACTCCTCCACCAGTTGAGCTGGACCTGCCAGAAGCCGGAACAACGGGCACGCGAACAAGACCAAGAGGCCGTGCAACGGTGGCGGCAGCGGGCGTGGCCCCGGATAAAAAGGGGACACGGCGGAGTGCCCACTTTGAGGAACGCCATCCGGATTGGTTCACTTTCGAGGGGTTGCCGTCCTACGCCCCGGAACTGAATCCCGTGGAGCAGTGTTGGAACCATACGAAGTACCACGATCCGGCCAATTCCATTCCCGACGATCTCCACCACCTTCAAAAGGCGGTGAAAAGGTCGATGACCCGGCAGGGCCATGACCAAACCATCCTCCGATCCACTTTCGCCTGCACCACACTTCCCCTGGAACCGTCGCATTGACTGCGCAGGGGTCAAGAGGACGATTTTCTCCCCCCAGCCGAAGGCCGCAATTCTATAAAGATCACTTCCCCAGGAGCCAATTGCCGGGAAAACTCCTGCGGTAATCGCACGCCTTTCCAAAGCGGCAGGAAACCGTCCGTGGCCGGCTCAGCAAGAGGACCAGAAGCCGGCTTTTCCGAGGCAGCAGCCCCTCCAGCAGTTTCGGAGCTATAGAGCGCGGCGTCGGCGGCGGGCCAACTGGGGGCGTTCCTGGTGTCCAAATGCACCCGCAACGGCTGCGGCGACTCGGAGATATTGACAAACAAATGCCCCACCCGGCCGTCCGGCGATTGCCAGGAACTGGTGAGGACGGCCCCGTCTTCCACCGGCTGTGCTGGCGCGTTCGGATTGTCGGTGTGATAGTGGAAGACCAGCTTCGGTACATCCAGTTCCAGCGGATGGAGCATTCGGCCAAGCATCAGAAAATCCCCGGCCCTGGTCTTGAGTAATCGGCAGTGATTCCGGATGAGCCGAATCTGATCTGGATGAGCGTCCAAGAAACGTTGAGGGGCACCCCAAATGCCCACTCCCGGCGTGCGGCCGGTTACCAGATTCAAGGCGTGCGTACGGACCAGTTCTCGGCTGTTGGCCGGGCTGAGGCCGGCGCTATCCCCGCCGTAGCCGATCGCATATTCGTGGTATAGATAGCTGAACAGCGGCACACCGACCGCCCCCGGAAAAGAGCGGTACCAGCGTTTTTCGTAATATTCGCGCACATGGAAGCCGTCCAAGAGAGGGATCAACTGTTCATGTGGCTCCTCGTGAAATAGGACGAAATC
>JAKPGL010000067.1 GCA_029550925.1 Planctomycetota bacterium | reverse complement strand
GACTGGTCCTCTAGGGGCGGTTAAGCTCCAAAGATGACGCAAAGAAATGCCGCCCAGTTTCCAAGCCGCTTCACGGGGCGGAAGCAAAAGACGAGAGTCAGTCATTACAGGTACCTCCTATAGGGGAAACGAACCAAACTTATCCTGCCTGCAATTGCAGGCCCTCTATAGGAGGTAATGGTCCACTTTTGAGGTAGGTTAACCTACTTTTGAGGTAGGTTTTGAGGTAGGTTGAGAGAAGTTTGCCCCAAACGGTTCCAGGCTGGAGGGTTCGAAGGGGCATAACGGAAAAGTTCCCCTACCCTCTTGATAGCTTCCCGGAAATGCATTGCCGTCCGGGGCATGGATTGCTCAAGGGTTCGATAGGCCGTTGCGAAGTTCTTTTCAATCTTTTTGAGTAATTGCTTTCTGGTAGGGTCGGAGGGTTTTTGCCGTAGCTCCCGAAGAATCCGGCTTCGTTCCTCTTGTAGCTTCTCAATCCAGCCTAAATCTTGGTTAGCTTTGGCCTCTTGCAGTTCCTCGTCAATTTCCTGGAGCCGCCGCTTGTAGTTCTGTCGGGCCTCCCGGTCGATTCCCTCCCCTCGAAACTGAAGCGCTGAGAACCCCTCTTGGTCTTCCCAAGCCAAGTTTTTGCTCGACGGGATGGTTTCGCTTGCGTCTTTGGAGGCCACAAGTTCTGTTATCCGCTTGCTCCCCGACTTGATCAAGTCGGCAATGTATTGCAGGCCTCGAAGGAGAGGGAAAAGCCCTTCCTCCCCAAAGGCCCTAATATGCCAAACGCCGCCCTCTTGGCGAAAAATAAACTCCGGTTCCGCCTCGGAGGCTGCTTGGGTTTCCGGGGGGCTGGCCGAGGGGGCCTCCGACTGCTTGCTAGCCGCCGCAATTTGCTTCTGAGACTGGGCAATGTCGCGCAAGGAGGCTGCGATCTCCTCCATCACGGTGTCCTTCTTCACCGCGCCCGGAGCTGGGGCTTCGTGGCCAAGGAGCCGGACAATCACCCGTCCACGTATCGGGTTGCCACAGATATATTCCAGCAACAGATCGGGGCCGAGGTCGCGCAGCTCTCGCCTGCACGTTTCGCCGTGGGCTGTCAGCCGTGCTTGAATCGGCAGGCTCAGTTGGACGGCTACGGCCTGGCCTGCCCATGCGGGCACCGCATGGCGGATTTCTTCGGGCAGGATGCTTTTGCGTTCTGCGTCGATCCAGACGCCGCAGGCCGTAGCCTCAAAGTCCAGGGCCGATTGGCTTGTCCAAGCCCACCCGGAGAATCGTAGTTCGACCAGACCCGCTCCGCAGAGCAGGTAGATGGCCACATGGTCCGAGGGGTCGATGGGGGTCCACTCGGTGGTCAGGGCGTCCAGAAGAGCCGCCAGTCGGGTGCGGACGGCCTCGACTCGTGGGTTATCCGGCATGAAGTTTCCTTTCGTTCGGAACGGGTCGGTCCGGGGCGTGGCGGCCACGAAAGGAAACCGAACCCACCCTCACGCACCCGGGCCGCTTGGCGCGGGCGGTTGTCCGCCCGACGCGCTCACCCGCTCTGGTCAATCTCCGCGAAGCCTTCTGCTACTGTACTATGAACATGTTGCGTTGTTTTCTTTTTGAAAAGCAAGGGGGCTCTGCATTGTGTTTGTGTGAGGCTGCCGGGTCGGGGTGGTTTGGAGGCGATGGACGGCGAAAAGTTCGCTCCCGTTCAGGCGTGGATCGGAATAGGGCGTCTTATGGACCTGCCGATGCCGAGGGTTCGGCGGGCAGGTCGGCTGCTGCCGGGTGGTTTTCAATGCGGTGTCCAGTTCCTCGAGCAGCATCTTAAATGCTTCTACCACGTTCGGGTGATTTAAGTGTTTCATCGATGTCCTCCTATTGGTGGTTTTTTTAAGAGGCTTTTTGTTTTTTCAAGGCGGGCGCGGACTAGCTCCATCACCGCCTCAGTCGGTGCTTGAGGCATGGAGAGCGTTAATAACTCTCCACGCCTCGCGCGAATTTTGGCTTTCGTTCGGTCAACTACCATACGTCTGGGTGGCCTTGTGGCACGCTTGGCAAAGAATCTCGCAATTACTCAACGTGTCCGCCCCACCGGCCTTACCCGCTGTCTTATGGTGGGCTTCCCATCCGCCCGGCAGTTCGAGGCCGCGATAAAACCAAATAAGCGGTCGATTGCATCGTTCCCGATGTCCGTGGTTTCTGCGGGTGCATTCGCACCGGCCCCCGGCGCGATCCCATGCCTGCTTCACGACGTCATCTGGAAATGCCATTTTTCTCACCTCCTTTCTGTCTTTCTGTGTTCACAAACTTTTTGCTTTTTCAAGGCGGGCGCGGACCAGCTCCATCACCGCCTCATAGACCGCCTCCCGCTCCCCAGCCGTCAAGCCCAACACGTCGAACACCACGTCGTCGAGGGCGCGACGGTCGGGTTGGTGGATTTCGTCAGTCACTGGCTGCGCCGCTCTCGCCTTCATGGATTTAAAGGCTGCAATTAAAACCTCAATTTCTTTAGCGGAAAATTGCAAGGGTGTTAATACAGGCAATTGTTTTACCTCTTCGACCATAACCGCAAGAGGGCCGCTCCCACCGCCAGGGGTTCGCCCATACAATTCAAGAAAAAACATCATCAAGGTTGAGTTGAGTAGCGGAATCAAATCGTTGACACTAGTGCGTATTTCATACAATGCATCGTCACCCACGGCATTAATTGAATTTAGGGGAACGACATGGATATTGCGTCTCAATTTAAAGAAAAAACCTGTTATTGGCATCCCGCGGTCTATTGCGAGACGATACCATTCTCGTCCGCGGGCCATGCAAGTCGGCCGAGTAGCTGGAATACCACCCCCTATCCTCGAAGGATAAAAGCAGGTTTCACCGTGCCTAACGTAATCGCTTACTTTATACCCTTTAAGCTGATCATAAGGAACGTCTATAACAACCAAGAAATGCCCAATATGCTCCATCCGCAATTCGTAAAAAGGACACTCTTTCGCCGAACGTAGCAATGGGCGTAAAAATTGCTGTTCCACTAAATGTTCAGAACCGTCACCAGACCTAATTAGAGCCAAATTGCCCTCTTGCCGTAGCACTTTGACGTGGAACCAGCCGTCAGCGCCGGTCTTGATACCGTAGCGTACTTCGGCGATGTCGCCGAGGCGGACGAGCTTGCCTTTGCCCTTTTCCAGAATGGTGAAGAAGATTTCCGGGGCGCGCAGGTATTTGCCGCCCCATTTGTTGGCTTCGTAGCGGGCGGTCTTGATGAGCGGGCCGCGCGATGGTTTGGGTTTGCGTTGCGTTTCCTCCTCGCCCTCCTCGCGGACGAGGCCTTCCTCAAATAGCTGGCATTGGGGTAAGACGGAGATGCGCCAGCGGTCGGTGCTTTGGTGTTCGGTGGCGGCTTCCAGGGTCTTAAACGTTTCGGCGTCGAGCACCTCCTCGAAGGGGACTTTGAACATGACGAAGCGGGCGGTTTTCTCCAGGCCGCTCTCGCGGCGCTCATCGGGCGCACCCAGCAGCGCGATGATCGTGTTGACGTCGGCCTGAGCGAAGGAGCGCTTGCGTTCATTGTCGAGGATGAATTTGATGTGGCTGTGCTTGAGCAAAAACTCCTGCAAGTCGGCGCCGTAGCCGACGTCGAGCCAGGAGTTGGAGGTGATAAAGCAGAAGCTGCCCTGCGGGTTCAGTAGCGCCAGCCCGTGCAGGTAGAAGTAGATGTAGAGGTCGCTTTTGCCGTCGAGCTTGCGGAAGTCGGCCTTGGCGGGATTGTAGCGGAAGAATTTCGGCCAAGCAGCGGCGACGGACTGCTGGAGTTTGGCTTTATAGGCTTTCTTCTGCTCTTTCCAGCGGTCGGACGTTTCGCCGCCGAAGTCGGCCGGGTTGAGCGTGGGCGGAGCGATCATCTCCTGCCGAACGTAAGGCGGATTGCCGATGACGATGTCGAAGCCCCGTTTGTCAGCTTCGAAGATTTCCACAAAGGCGATGTCCCAGACGAAGGGGACCTGCTGGGTACGTTGCAATGCGTGGAGAGCTTGTTCGAGGCGGTGGAGTTCGGCCTGTTTTTCGGCACGTTCGGTTTTCCACTGGTCTTCGAGCTTGCGTGCTTCTGCTTTGGCCTTGCCACTGCCGATGCCGTCGAGTTCGCCCTGTTGGGGAGGGGACTGGATTTGTTGGGTGAGATTTTTGATTTGTTCCTGTAAGGTCTGCTGTTTGTGGGCAAGAATCTGGCGAAAGAGGTCAAGCTCCTCCTTTTTGAGATCCCCTTCCCGAAGGCCATTTTCGCCCTGGTAGAAGCGGAGTTTCTTACTTTTCAGTTGGGTGATCTTGCCTTTGAGGTAGTTGGGAACATCGAGTTGACTGCGATGTAGGCCGAGATCGATCCCGGCGATTTCCTGGACAAGGCTGTCGCCGTGGCGGATTTTGAAGGAAAGGTTGGGCAGGAGGGGTCGGAAATGGAGTTCGGCGGGTTTGAGTTCGGTTTCGACGACCAATTGGAGCCAGAGACGAAGTTCGGCGACGTGGACGGCCCAGTCCATGATATCCACGCCATAGAGTTGTTCGCCGATGATGCGGCGGCGGCGTTCGTAGGGGGTTTCTTCGATGCCGAGTTGCGTGTTGGCCCGGGCCTGAAGATCGTCGAGCACCAGTAACATGCCGACCAAGAACGAACCGGAGCCGCAGGCAGGGTCGCAAACGGTGAGTTCGCGGAGAACTTGGTTTAGATTCGGCCAGAGATTCTCGTTGGCGATGGCGTGGTCGGCGGCTTCTTTGTCGGGGGGGTCATAGGCGAAAATGGCGTCGTAGAGGAGCGGCTTTTTGTCCTGGCCGAGCCGGTTGGCAAGGGCGTCGGTCAGGCTGAGGCGGCACATCAGGTCAATCTCAACGCGCGGTGTGTAGAAAATGCCTGCGGAACCGCGAAGATCCTCTTCGGTGACCCCTTCAAAGGTAATGTTGACCAGGGATTCATAGACTTTGCCGATCATTTCGGGGTCAACAGCTACCTCAATGTCCAGGGGGTTAGATTCGGCAATGGTGAAGTTGTAGCGTTGGAGAAACCCGGGAGTGGCGCCATTGAACTTGTCAAAAAGCACGCTGAAGAAATCGTCAGGGAGTTTTGGGTCGTGTTTTGTGTCCAAATCGTTTTCGGTGAACAGACCGCCGTTAAGAAACGGTGCTTGTGCAAGGGCGGAAAAGATTTTTTCTGGAAAGTAGCGGCGACCACCGTGGAATTTGTTGTTGAACGCCTCGAAGAATAAGACGGAGAGCCAACGGTCGAAAAAGCTGTTTTCGGGCTGGCCAGAGGATTTGTAAGCCTGCCAGAAGTCGGCCATAAAGTTCGGATTATTTCCGAGCCAACCTTTGCGCTGGATGAAGTAGAGAAACATCAGGCGGTTGAGCAGTTGCAGGGCGTAATCGTGCGCCCAAACCTTGTCGGAGGTGGCTTGAGTCAGCCGATCCTGCAGATCAGCAAAGACCCTTTTGTAATCTTCAAAGAACTTTTTGGTGACGGCTTCGACGTTGAAGGCGTCGTTGAGGCGGTCGAGAAGTTGGATGGGGGCGAGGCTGGTGGATTCGCCTTCGGCGAGTCGGAGGCGAGCTAATTGCTCCAGGGTGGTTCGGGCCGGGGCGCCGACCTGATAGGGTAACGTGCGAAGCTCGACCTTGCCGTCCGGACGCCGCCGGGCCCAAACAAACGCCAATTGGTCCGCCTGGGAAGTCAAATAACAAAGCAGATGCTCGACATAACGTTGGCTCAAAGCCCGCTGGACAGCCCGCCGAGCCGTTACCCCAGGAAGAGTTGGATTCGGCCAGCGGACTAAAAAGACAGGTAACCCCGCGGCCTGAGCCACCGGCTCCAACCGAACCTCACACGAGACCGGCGCCCCGATCGATAACGGCATGGGCGAACCAGAGAAATTGTCCCACCAAAGAACCTCGGCAAAAATTTTGCGCAACACGGAACAGGTATTGGACTGGGTGATCGTATCAAGCTGGTCTTTGATATCGTTGGCCGAAGCGAAAATCGTGCTCATTCATTACCTCCTGAATAGGAAACCTCATGAGGATGACGCAAACCCAGGGCGCAAAGAATCTGCGGTTCCTGGCTGTCGGCGGAGGATTCGGTGATTTGACAGAGCTTTTCCTGCTGGAGCAGATGAAGGGCCATTTCGGCAAGCTCTTGGTCGGTGATGTTGAGCCGGAGCTGACGGCGGAAACTGTCCCGGGCGCCTTCCTTAAGAGGATACCGATGCATTTGGCTCAGCACCTTGTCCAGGTCCTCCAGTGGTACCGAGGCGGAGGCGGCCCCGGTGAGGAGCTTTTCGCGAAAGGCCTTTAGGCGTTCATAGACTTTTCGGGCGGTGGAGCGGTAGGTACCGAGCTGACCACCCGGTTGGTTTTTTTGTTGGTCTCTTTCCGCACAAGCGGCCTGGACGGAGCAGTTGATCAGTTCGTAATGATTGGGGGCCTGAGGCAGAGGCGGCGTCTCGGGTTGGCAGGCCACCGCCCGGAAAATGGCAGAAAGCGATTGCGAAACCACCCGGCCTTGGGAATCGACGCGAATCAGACTGTCCAGGCCGTTGGGAAAACGAAGATAGGTGATCATGCCGGCAGGCGGATTGTCTCGAAGCGGAGCAGTGGTACTGACCAAAGAAGGCAACGCCTCGGCGGCCCGGCGATCCGCCTCCGAGGCACTATTCCAGACCTGAAGGGCCATGCTGGCCAGGTCGATGTCCTCGTCGGTTTCGTCGCCATTCAATACAGAAGGATTCTCGGCATACAAATCGCGCAAGGCCTTCTCTGCGGCCTCGCCAAAAAAGGATTCGTCGGTGCCGATGACTTCCTGGTTCATCTGAAGCCGGTCGCAAAGTCGGCGGCGCAGCCCAATGATCCTCTCCACACCGTCGGCAGGCAGAAACGAATAGACGAAGATCGTGTCGTGGGTTTGGCCGATCCGATCCACCCGCCCCACCCGCTGACTCAGCCGAATAATCGCCCAAGGCAAATCGTAATTGACCACAATATAACAGTCCTGAAGGTTTTGGCCCTCGGCCAATACATCCGTGGCCACCAGGACACGAAGTTCATTTTGGCCGCGCAAATCCACTTTGTTACTTCGAGGACTAAACCGGCAGGCCAACGCCAAGGGGTCGGGACTTTGACCAGTAACCACTTCGAGCTGAGTAACGCCACGCTGCTTGAGCTGCCGACCGAGATAGTGGGCGGTGTCGGCAAACTGAGTAAAGATAAGGACTTTTTCCTCCCGATCCCTGCCCGTGAGCAACTGGAGGAGTTCGCAAAGCTTCTGATCGTCCTCAGAACGCCAAACGGGCACCAGATCAAGAATGGTCTTCAGGGCCGTAACGTCGGCCTCCAAATCGCTGGACAGTTCCTGAGTGAAAAAGCGCCCATCGATCCATTGGAAACGACGGGCATTTTGCTGAAAGCTGTGGTAAATTTCTTTTGCCTGGTCCTTCAGGCGATCTAGGCAGACCGTGGAATCGACCGAAGAATCGACACTCTCCGGAGCTTCTTCGGGCTCCTGCTCGGGATCGACCGTCTCGAGTAATGCATCGACATCCCGGTCCTCCTGGGTTGGGTCCATCGCCGCTACATCCTGCACGCCGATGGGAATCGGCAAGCCATTCTGAAGAGCATAAAGCGTAACCAGATTCCGCAAAATGTGCCGACGAATAGAAAGCAGAAAACTGTAGCCGCTGGACTCTAGACGTTTGAAAAAGTTGGTTCGACAAACGCCGATCAACCGCCTACCAGCCCGGTTCAAATTGGCAATGATCTTTTTTTCCTCCGCAGATGCCGTCTCTGCCGCTCCAGGCCGAAGATAGTGGATCAGTCCATACCGCGGTAAGTACAAACGCTCCAAAAGAGAAACCACCTGCTGAGAAAGAAGCTGAGCATACGGATCCGAGGGGGAATCGTCCTGGACGGAAAACCCGACCGTCTTGACCTCCCGAGTAGGCAAATAAAAGGGCTGGCCCCCCAGCAGGACATAGTAACGGCCTTTTTTTGGATCATACATAGCGTAGTTTCGCTGGATGTAAGATCGGGTACGACGAACCATAAACATGCGCAAAAGGTCTTGCCAGTCTTCGGGATACTCACTTTTTTCGAAGGCCCGGAGCGTGGTGGGAGAAATCTGATACTGAGCGCGAAAATCGGCGTCGGTTTTGCCCTCTTTCGCCCACTGCTGGAAAAACCGCTCAGGCCGGACGCCTAAATCCTGGTCCTCGTCCACAAACAGACGAAGCTGATTACCCAAGTCTTCATAATGCTTGTTAAAAGGAGTGGCCGTCAGAAGCAACACGCGGGATTCATTCCGCTCGATGTAATCGAGAATGGCCTGATACCGCTTCCCTTCGCGATTTCGGAGATTATGGCTTTCATCGATAATCACCAGGCGATGGCGGGAGAGGCTTGGTAATTCCGATTGGACATGGCCCAGCGAACAAACTTTCCCTATGAGCTTATACCGTTCACAATATTGCTCCCACATCGGTTTCAACTTGGGCGGACAAATAATCAAGGTACTGTGGAGATCATCGTCCTCCTGGAGAATACGGGCAATGGCGATGGCCATAAGGGTCTTGCCCAAGCCCACTACGTCGCCCAGCAAGGCGCCGCCGCGGGTGAGAAGATATTTGGCGGCCTGAAAGACGGCCTTCTCTTGAAAATCCAATAGGGGCGTCTCCTCCTGGGCGAAGATGTCCGGCATTTTGAACTCACCGGGGGCCTGACGCGCTTCCTCGCTAAGATGATAAGCAATCTTCAAATACACCAGATAGGGTCGGATATTTTGCTGACAGGCCCAACTACTCTCAATCAGTTCCGCCAACTCGGCGGATATATCCACGGCGAGATTGTCTTGCCAAAGGCGTTCAAACCAATCGGCCAACTTCTGAGCTGCATCCTGGTCCAACACATCGACATTGAGCTCCCCTTGGCCAGTTAAGCCCGGGTGAGTGAAATTGCTGCTGCCCACAAACCCAACCAGAGAAGCCATCGGATCCCGACGTTCCACTAAATAGAGCTTGGCATGAAGAGGATAACGTAAAAAGGATTTGATCTGAACCTTTTTGGCGCGTAACTGGGCGGCTAACCGCTGAAGCGTGGTCTCGGCATCTTTGGTCGGAATGCCAAACTCCAGTTGACGTTTAAAGTCTTCCACGATCTTTCTTTTTCGTTGGGTGCGCAAAGAGCCGCCGATCGTTTCTTCCCCGCCATTGGAAGAATTTTTAAGGCCTTGGACTTCCCGCATAATCGTTTCGGGAGGCCGATGCATCCCCACCAAAATCCGACAAGGCGGCTTGCCAGGCTGATTCGGCAACCGCTCAATCCCCTCGGCCAACAACCGCCAGCCCCATAAATGCAAATACCCCACACAAAAGGAGACCGATACCGCCCCCTCCATCACCTTCTCCAGCCCCTCCAAAAAATGCTTCTCGATGTTGTCGTAAATGGTTGGCATATCTGCTCCTAAAACCACAACTAGGTATTGATTGTCTAAACCGTCTCTAGTAGCTGAACTTTGATCGTAGAACTTGTTGGTGGGGTGGAATACCCGCCCCATACTCCATGCGGACGCCCCGTGTAACCACCACCTAGCCGTTTTCGCCCTCGCAGAAGATACGGAAGTATAACCGAACCTTAACCTATTTTGCAGTCCGGGAAGGGCGGCCTACAAGTCCGGTCCCCTTACAACCGGGTTCCTGATATACGTCAGCACAATTTCTGACCACCCAATCGGGCCAAAGAACTTGAGGGTCAAAGAAGTAAACCAGGCAGGAGTTGAAGAACGGCGAGACTTCCCAAAGTCCACCCAAAGGGCTGGGGTATCTTCCTATGGTTTGGGCTTCACCAAGTGCAAATCTTTTAGCCCCACTCAAGAAATGAGGAAGAATCTCCCGTCCCTTCCCGCCAGCTGTACCTATTGAAAGACCAAGGAACACAGGAAAAGAGGCCCACTCCAGTCCACTTAACTCCTCTAAGAAACTCTGAAGCTCTAACAAAACGAAGCCGACCTATTCTACCCGCTGGAGGAACTGAGTAGGAAAGGCCGTTTTGTTAGAGCCTCTAACCCTGTGGGGGAACCAAGGATACGAACATCTCCCCCCCTGATGAACCATCCTTGGCGGATTGCCAAAAGGTAATGTACCTGTTCAACGGGCTGGCAACGCAAATAGGCCGAATTGTACATCCAAAACCCAAAATCTTCCCCCTCGGCTACTCCGACACTGGGTAAACTCCCGGGACCGCTTCAACCTACACCTATCGTGCTGGTGGTCGGTCGGAGGGCAAGGTGGCGGATCGAAGCGGCCGGGTTATCGGGCCGGAACCAGGCCGTTAGCCTGCAAGGCAGAGCGGAGTTCTTCGCTCGCCGAGCCGTCGGTGCGAAATCGGCCGGGCTGCTCCTGCTCCGTAGGCGGAAGCGGGCCGGAACGCTTCTCCCAAGCAGCCCAAAAGTCTCCCCCACCGGCCAGAAACAGGGCGAACTCTTTGGCCAGCGGACTAGCCTGCCGATGGACATAAAGCCATACTGGCTCGGCCAGCGGATACCCCGGCGGAAGCCAGTCTGGCCGGGGCGGCTGAAGCCGTTTGGCAAGATGCGGAAGCTTGGCCGAAGGAGTGGTTTCCTCCTGACGTTGGCCCACCGATGCAGCCTGGCCCGAACCCTCCTGGCCTGAGTTTTCCTTACTGGCCCCCTTGGCCGAGGCTTCCGACGCCTCGGTGGATGCGGCGTTCGACGCGGGCGGATGTGCATTTACCGATTCCTCGAGGGCGGGGGAGCTACTGGATGGCGGTAAAATGGCCACCAGCCGAACGGAGCTTTCTTCTGTAGGCATGGCCGCCAGATCCACAAACCCCAACCCCGCCGGATCCCCGGCCAACGCCCTGACCACCCCAAGCGTATCCGGTCTGCGCATGATAGGAGCCGGTTTTTGCGCGGTTGTTTGCCCACCGGAACCCTTCGCCACTGGGATTGCTTCGGAGGCTTTGCCTGGTGCTTTTGCCCCCGCAGCCTGGCCCTCTCCCACGGCGGGGCGAGGGGAGTTTTCCCCCTCAGCCGGCTTGCTTGGCAAGCCCCCCTCTCCCACGGAGCCGAGAGGGTGGGCCATGCGACGCGCCAAAACTTGCATGGTCGGGCTGTCGCTCGGCAGGCCATAGAGCCGAATCTTTCCACCAGAGCTAGCGCCCGTAGCCGAAGTCCCTTTTGTCTGCCCTCTGCCCTCAGGCCGCTGTGCAGCAGCAGCTCGGTCGTCGGCCCACGGCCAGCGTTCCAACCGCCCCCAATAGATATCTTGCAGCTCTTGCAGGGTGATTTCCGTAACCGGGCTATCCCGATGCACAATCACCCCAACCGCCCGATAGCCGAGTAAGATCCGCTGGCACTCAGGTTTGGCGTCTCTACGGTCTGCCCCAGGCTCGCTATGTTTTGGGGAAAGGCCGCTGCCTTGGGCTGGCGGCTCGGTGGTCTCGTTAGTTTCTGCCTTCGGTACCGCGGCTTCTGGCTTCTGCCGTTGGTCCTCAGTCTTCAGGCCGCTCGCTGGCGGCGGCTCTGTCTCGGTCTTCGGTTCATTGCCTTCTGGCCTTGCCTCTTTGCCTTCTGGCGGGGGCAGATCGGCCTGGGACAAAAGGACAGGGTCAGCGTCGGCAAGCAGAAGCTCGCCAGAACGCAAAAACTCCTGAGCCGCCTCTTGTAGGGTAGGCCGGGCCTCGTAGCGCAGTTGCAACAACGCTTTTTCCTGCACATACACCTGGGCCAATGCCTTGGCCAGTGCGTCCCCACCTTTTTGGCCGCTCTGGCCTCCTCCGCCCCGCAGACCCCACATCCTCACCAACGGCCCTTTACCAGCCAGAAACTCCTTAAGCCTTGCCTTGCCCCGCACTTTGTTCAACTCATACTCCGGCCACAGCCCATGCTCTCGAATGATTTTGGCTCCCTCCGGCCCGGTAGCAAATTTCCAAAACTCGTGGGCTGGCCGAGGAGCACATCGGCGGAGATAAATTGTCAAAGTATCTGTCAGAGGGTAGGAGCCGTCCGCGATCGTCTCTAATGTAGGCGATACTGGGGCGGCCTTGTTGTCCATAGCAATCGCAAGAATACGTACACGGTTGTCTAAAGGTCCGTCATTTGGGGAGTAGAAGCAAAATCCGATTGCTCTCGGTTCCTTAACTACGGCGCCGATGATTTGGTCGGAAGAGAATTTTTGGCGGTCTGCGCCGAATTTTCCTTCATCCCGGGCGAAAGGGAGATTTGTGTCTCGAAGTACCAATTCCCGGAAGATGAGAGTTTCCGTTGCGGCGAAGAGTGGGAAGAAATGTTCAATTTTGCCGGCGGCCCCTCCCCGCATCTCTTCCCAGGTGTCGATCTTGCAACGAAATATCTTGTCGAGTTCCTCTCAAGTCAAGTGTCGCAGCGGATTCTTAGCGTTGACGATCACTACGACCACAAATTTTGCCAACGGGACTCCATCCACTCCCGGTCCCACGTCTTTGGCGGCCTCAGGTGCTGATAAATTTCGCACCACAGCTAGATCACCGACAGCTCCATAGTCTTCATGCATTTTACATGCCACTATCACACCATCGTTAACGCTCACATCGATTTGGGGTTTGTCGGGAAAGTACTTCTGGTGGAAGACGTTTGCCATATCATCCATTAGATGGCTAGCCGACCAACCGCTCCGGAGGACAAAAAGCGCCTCCTTCTCGCTGGTCGGGCCGTCTGGCTCCGGAGCGGAAGGTTTTTGAGGTTCGGTTTGTACTTCAGGCTTTTCTGGAGGCGTTTCCGGATCTTTGCCTGCTAAAATTGCCGTCGCTTTTTCCCGCAAAAGGACATGGGAATCTTTAGAGACAGATTTCAACGTCTCCACGATCTCGCGCCAAAGTTCTGTTTTCTCACATTGCACTTCCTTACCCACTACCTTGGACTTGGTCAGGCAATAAAAAGCCTGGCCCTCGGCAATGGGAAACCCAGGCGCATCTTCCATAAGTCCCATCTTCCCTATAAAATCCAAGATTCGCAAACGAATCGGTAGGGGAGTCTGAGAATCCTTCAGCACCTTCAATAGATCAGGCAGCGATTCATAGGCCGTGCCATATTCCAACAAAGAAACCAGATGGTTTAGAGCAGCCTCCTTGACAGGTCCTGGTTCGCCTTTCTGCCAGATATCATGCACAAAGCGAGCAGCAAAATAGTGTCGTTGGTTTGCTACTTTATCCAGTTCAGCAAGCCGATCCGCCAATGGAGTCTCCCCCGATAAGATCATCTTCGCACTGGCGCTATATTGTTTGGCCATTTCGGGAGACATCGTCGGTTCAATCGTTAATGTCCTGTCGTTGAAGAAGTATTCTGAGCAGTAAGGAAAAGACTCTTCTTGCCCAAAACGTGGTTCTATTTTCACTCCAATGGCGTCGCCGCGTAATTCAACGCAGATACTAAGCTTGCCCGGGATCTGGGGAATAAATGTTTCCCATACAGGCGTTGATTTCCTTTGAGGTGGCACTTTTTCCTTCTTTTCCAGGGGTTCCACTCCGATCCCGTAGCCACAGAAGCACCCCTCTACTAGTAAAGACATAAGTCCAGAGATAGCTCCTGGATAATCTTCAATCTCACCGTAGCACTTCCACGCCGATTCTCGGTTACTTTTAGTCCACGGAGGAAGATATATATCTTCACCCAAGAGATTCTCAACCCGCATTCCCACCCGAATTGGCTCTCCCACATAGTACTTTTCTTTTGCAGGCAAGATAGTTAGATCGACTTTTACCGGCGGTTTCTTTTCTACGCCGCCTAACCAGAAGAGAGCCGGAAAAGGCCACAGAAAAACCACCGCCACAACAGCAGGAAAAAATGTTGTTAAGATCATGGACAATGCTCCTATAGATTACGACTTTACTAATTGCCTGGAATTCCAAGGATCTTAATACTAGCGTCGGAGGGAGAGCACTTCACATCTTTATACATGTAGACGAATTTAATGGATTTTATATTGACCGTGCATTCTATCTTATATTTTGTGGTAATATAGTTATGGACATCCGTATTAATCGCGGCAATGTCTTCCTCCGAGAGATTGACCTGGGCAATGTTGTTGAAGGTATGTTCGGCAATCCACGTGGGATTCCAGATAAAGTGAGCGCCTGCCGTTCCAGGCTCGACGGATACCACAACCCCTGCGTTATTATACCTATACCAGTTGGCCGCTGGAGGCTAATGCTTGTGTAGTGCCAACTTACAGTTTGGGAAAAATACGCCGGCAAGTGCCCAGGAATCTTTCTCTATTAACTGCCCATTCATGGGGAATGACGCTTTTTTAGAGGCTTTTAGGTATTAGTTGGAGTTTTGCAAATTTGGGATTTCCACCAACTTGTACACTACCGACCCTCAAAAATCACAGGATTTTTGAGGGACCTGTTCAGTGTACGAACACCTGAACTAGCCCATTTTGCAAAACTCCAGTATTAGGTAACATTTTAGCCGAATCCAGTACCTTGTCACTGCCGCCCAATCGCCCAATCTGGGCTTCTTGCAACCTCTATTTGGGAGGAATAACAATGTAGCCGCCTCCCAGGCCCCTGGATTCCCACTAGAGCGGCAGTGACAATCTGCGGTGGACTACCGCTAGAGCGGCAGTGACATTTCTGCCGGAAAAATCTCGGGTTTTGATACGAAAATCCCGGCACTTCTGCACTCGGCTGAATAATTACGGCCCAAGGATCGGCTACGGGGCTTCCCGTAGAAAAACTCCCACAGGGTTTCCTTCTTGCCTGCATGGATTGGCTCAGATAGGATAAGGACATTCGGCCTACGGACGAAAAGAACCTCGGAAAAGAAGGTGTTCGAAAGAGTCGGTCTCGCCGGCGGTCCCTAGCGAAGGGATACTGTTCGACAAAAAGCCCCCAGAAAGGTCTAAAGGTTTTTTGCCAAGGAATTCTCTCATGGTAGGCATCCCGGCCAAAAAATCTTCAAAGTCTTCTCCGTCGAAGAGGCTTTCCCGGCGGATTTTGGGCCGATCGGAGGCCGTCGGGCCGCCGGAGCCAGACCTCAACCAGGCCGAACAACTGCTAATGCAAATGTTGGCCATTCCAGGCCGAAGCGGCCAGGAACGCCGGGTCCTGGAGTTTATCGTGCATAAGCTCCGGCAGGCAGGTTTGCCGAGATCGGCCATCCAATGGGACCAGGCCCACGAGCGATCCCCTCTGGGCGGCGAGATCGGCAATCTGATCGTCCGGCTTCCGGGAACGCGGCGCGGCGGGCGTCGGCTGCTGATGGCCCATGTCGATACAGTACCGTTATGTGTGGGTGCTCGGCCCGTGCGGCGGGGAGATTTCATCGTCCCGGCCGATTCGACAACCGCACTGGGGGCCGACAATCGGGCCGGCGCTACGGTGGTCCTTTCGACCGCCTTGGAACTGCTCCGGCAAGGGTTGGAACATCCGCCGTTGGTGTTCCTCTGGACGGTCCAAGAAGAAGTGGGCCTTCTGGGCGCCCGGTTTGCCAAGTTGGGGCTTTTGGGCAAGCCGCGGTTGGCCTTCAACTTCGACGGCGGCGCCAGCCGGAAAGTTACCATCGGGGCCACTGGGGGCCAACGGATGCGGATCCGCATCCACGGCCTGGCCAGTCATGCCGGTGTAGCCCCCCAAGATGGCGTCAGTGCGATTGCCGTGGCAGGTTTGGCGATTGCCCGGCTCCAGCAAGAGGGGTGGCACGGCCTGGTGGAAAAGCCCGAAGGCCGAGGCACCGCCAATATCGGCGTGATCCACGGCGGCGAAGCCACTAACGTAGTTCCCCCCGAGGTGGATATCCAAGCAGAAGCCCGAAGCCATGATCCGGCTTTCCGCCGGAAAATCGTCCAAACAATCCGGGAAGCATTCGAGCGAGCGGCCCAAGAGGTGCAGAATATCCACGGCCAACAGGCCCGTATCACCTGGGAGGAACGGAGCGATTACGAGGCGTTTCGGCTGGCCGACGATGAGCCGTGCGTGCTGGCCGCCGAGGCCGCCCTTCGATCCGTAGGGGCCAGCCCAGAACGAGCAATCTCCCAGGGCGGCCTGGACGCCAATTGGATGACCCAGCGAGGCATCCCCACCGTTACCCTTGGCTGCGGGCAGGTCAATCCGCATACATGCCAGGAATACTTGATCCTGCCCGAATTTCGACAAGCCTGCCGAGCGGCCCTCCGGTTGGCGACCGCCGCCGAATCGGTCCCCGCCTTGGAAACAACCCCTTAATCCTGCCAGATGCTCCGGCCTTTGATGGGCCGAGGGCCTCGTTTGCCCAGCAAGGACCCTGGAGCTTTCACCGTATCGAAGAGAATATAGAAATAGGAAATATAGAGTGGATTGGAGCAGAGAGGGTCTGTTTTTCGTCGAAAGAGAGGAGTCCAGGTAATGAAGCAACTGGGGTGGTTTTACCGAGCGGTTCGATTGGGAGTTTGGCAGATAGTGTTAGCAGTTGGCGGCGCTACGTTGGGCGGCGAACCGGATGGGCTGATTGCTTCGCCGGAACCGGATTGGCCCCAGTGGCGTGGGCCGCGCCGGGACGCTGTTTGGGATGAAAAGGGCCTGCTACAATCCTGGCCGGATGGTGGGCCAAAATTGGTCTGGAAGATCAGCGGTTTGGGCCGGGGGTGGTCTAGCCCGATCGTAGTCGGCCAAACCATTTACATTACCGGCGACATCGACGAGGACCTGGTGATCTTTGCCCTGGATGTTCGGGACGGTTCGGTGCGGTGGAAGACGAAAAATGGCCAATCATGGAAGGGCTCGTATCCGGGCTGCCGGGCCGCCTGCACCTATTCGGAAGGACGGATTTATCATCTGAACGCCCATGGTCGGCTTGTCTGTTTGGAGGCCGAAACAGGCCGGGAAGTTTGGGCCGTCGATATCCTCGAACGCTTCCAGGCCCAGAATATCACCTGGGCGCTGAGCGAATGCGTGCTGGTCGAGGGCAGTCGGGTATGGGTAACGCCGGGCGGTCCGAAGGCCCTGATGGCCGCCTTGGATAAAGGGAGCGGCAAGACCTTGTTCAGCACGCCGCCTTTGGGCGACGAGCCGACCTCGCACAATTCGCCTATTTTGTTCCGGTACGCTGGCCGGCGGATCATTGCTCAATGTTCGTCCGCTCACGGATTCGGCGTGGACGCCGACACAGGAAAACTGCTCTGGACCGTGCCGCTGCGGAATCGTTGGCTGACGAACGTCTCGACGCCGATTTTTGCAAAGGGAGCGGTCTATTATGTAACTCCCTACACCGAGTTAGGACGGTTGTATCGGCTTCAGCCTACGGCCGACGGAGTGCGGGCCGAGCACGTCTGGACCCATCCGCTGGATTCGGTTACCGGCAGCGGCGTGTGGGTGGATGGGGTGCTGTATTCGGCCGGATACCGCCAGCCGAAATGGTGGTTTGCCGTCGATTGGGAGACCGGCAAAACATTGGCCGAAATGCGGGAGTTTACCACCGGCGCTCCGGTGTATGCGGATGGTCGGCTATATATTTTAGACGAGCAAGGACAGGTGGGTTTAATCAAACCGGGCCGAGATCGGCTGGAGATCGTGGGCCGATTCCGACTGGTGGAAGAAAAGGTGCGGGACGCCTGGGCGCATCCGGTGTTGTGCCACGGTCGGCTGTATCTCCGATACCATGAACACCTATGGTGTTACGACGTAAAACAACCGACGCCCTAAAGCTATAGGAACACTCGGCGGACGGTAGAGACACTTTATCCGGCCCCTGGAAAGGCCGCCGTTGGCCCGGCAAGGCAGGTTCGAGGCCGATCCTTGATACGCCGGGTTAGCAAAATCGACGACTCGGCAAAGTCGATAAAAGGCCCCTTGGCGTCGAAGAAGTCCTGCCCGCAATCAGAACCGAGCGGCGTAGTCGTAACTATCCATACCGAGGCGGAATTTGAGTTCTTCGAACTGTTCCGCGTAGGCGTCGCTGGACGAATGGACATGTTCCGCTTCGGTGATGAAGCGAACGGTTTCGTCTCGCGGAACGCCGTGCGAGAGGAGGATTTCTTCAAACGGCGTCAAGTCCTCTCCATAGACAATGAGCAGTTTGTGCTCGTCGAATTGGACTTCTAGCGGGATGGCGGGGTTGAGCACCGCTACGCCGGCGCAGCCGTCGTTGATCAAAAGCTCTTCGTAATCGTAGAAGACGCTTTTGAGCACCGGCAGGTCGATATGTTCCCGGTAGAAATCGGTATGGCCTGGACGTTTTTGGCTATGGCTGCTTTCCAGGACCACATCAACGGTCATCCCTAGGGGGTCGAGCAGGTCCAGAAACGTATCAAACATCCGCTCACAAGAGACGGAGGCCATCAAGACCGGCACATCAATGCGGGCCTGCTCATCCCGGTAGCGATCGTGGCGATAGCCCTGGCAGGGGACCACTTGCAGGTCGTACGAAGGGCGCACCGCTTCGCTGAGCGTAAACTCTCCGTACCGAGCCACCCTCATGTGGGCTTCGAGTTCTTCTTCGCTCAAATGTTCAAAGCTGCTTGTACCTGAAGGCATGGTCCCCTCGCGAAGCATACGGCGGAATAATTTCTTGAGAAACCCCATCGATGTTTTATCCCACTCCGCAAAGGAGGAGGCAGCGGCCAACGTCCGCTCCCATCCAACTGTAGGTTACAGCTATCCGGGAAGGGAAACTCTTAGTGTATTCCCCCTCAGAGGTCGGGTCGGCTGCTCCCGATAACCTGCAAATTCTGTACTTTCCTTACCGTCGATCCTTCTGGAACGTCCTTGTCCACACCGCCTTTTTCCCTATAGAAACACTTTCCTCGGCCCCTGTTGGCCAAGGACTCTGGAAAATCTAGCACTTGGCAGCCGAAAGGAGACCGTTTTTTGAAATTTCCGCCAGCCTTTTTTCTCCTCTCCGTTCTGGACATGTCAGCCGCAGGAACCTTTCCTCAAAAAGAATCCTTTTCCTCCAGGCAGGGTTGGCTAATTGACCCCAAAGAAACCTTCCGGCGAATGATTTCGGGCTGCATATCCCCCTAAAGGACGATTGCCGGTATATTGGAAGAAGGTCTGCCGACGATGAATACTCGACGGTTGGTTTGTCCCAACTGGAAGCCTGAAGTTTCCCAAAGAAAAAAAGAATAGAGGAAACCTTTTATTCAGCGGCAATTGCCGGCAGATTTTCCCATTCCAAACCCATGACGGAAATCTTCCCCTGGTTTGGCGAAAGTGCGCAAACCGTACCGTTTACCTTTTTCTTAGGCCTTCGAGTTGCATGGAAATGTTGACGCCGTTTTTCTCATTTTTCTATCAGGAAACGTCTGCCAGATACGCCGATGGACGCGGACGCCTTCTCTTTTGGGTTACGAGGTGCAAGTCGGCCCGGTTCGTCCGTTGGTTGATTCTCGGCGTGCTTTGGGCGGTTGCCGGGGGATGTGAGACGGCTTCGCAGCCGGCCGATTCTTCCCACACGGTCTTGCCGTCGGATTCCGCCCCGGAGCAGGTCCTTCCTGCCCTCTCGAAGCGGGAATCCTGGTATAGCATGTCGATCCTGGGAGCGAAGGTGGGCTATCAGCATACCTGGATCGAACCGGTGGAACACAAAGGACGTCCGGCCATCCGCTGCGAAACTTTTAGCCGATTCCGGGTCCTTCGCAGCGGCGCCCCGTTAGTAACCGAAATCCGTTTCTTCGACCTTACCACTCCCGAAGGACGCCTGGTGGAGTTGGGCAGCGAGGTGATCCAGGGCGGTGCTTCCCTGAAGACGCAGGGCCGGGTCCAAGGCGACCAATTGGTCCTCGCCATCGCCACCCAAGGCCGACCGCAGGAATTGACCCTGCCTTGGAAACCGGAGTACGGCGGTTTTCATGCGGTGGAGCTGAGTTTAGCCTCTGCCCCAATGAAACCCGGCCAAACCCGCACCCTCCAAGCATTGGTTGCCGTGGTGAATCAGACGGCTACGGTGGAACTTCGGGCGATCCAGGAGGAAACGGTCCGATTGCCGATCGGGGAGTTTCGGCTCTTACGGATTGAGTCAACCACCCGCTTTCCCAGCGGACAAACGTTCCGGGATACCTATTGGATCGACTCCGCCGGAGCAGCGTTAAAGGTCCATAGCCAGGCCATGAACGCCGAGCTAACGGTTACGAGCCGACAATTGGCCGAGGATCCCGCCGGACTGGAAAAGTTGGACCTGGCCCTGGACCAGGCAATCCCGGTCGAACCACGTCTGGTTCGGCCGCATCAGACGACCCGGGTGCGATACCGGATGCACTTGGAGCAGGGCAACCCGGCTCAGGTGTTTCCGCAGACTCCTTATCAAGAGGTTCGGTCGGTGGACGAGCACACGGCAGAGCTGGTGGTGTGGGCGTCTCGGCCCACATTGCCGCCGCCGAAAACGAACGTCCGCTACGAGCCACCCGGCGAGTACGATCGAAAGCCGAACAGTTTCATCCAGTCGGACCATCCGCGGATTGCGGCCCTGGCCCGGCAGGCGGTGGGCCAAGAGAAAAATCCCCGTCAACAAGCCCTCCAACTGGAACGGTTTGTCCACGGGTATTTGCGGAGCAAGAACTTCTCTACCGGATTTGCCAGCGCCCTAGAAGTTCTTCAAAGTCGAGAAGGCGACTGCACGGAACATGCGGTACTGCTGGCCGCCCTGGCCAGGGCCGTGGGAATCCCGGCCCGAACGGCTATCGGTTTGGTCTATCAGGACGGCAAATTCTACTACCACATGTGGAACGAACTCTACGTGGAAGACCGATGGATCGCTTTCGACGCCACATTGGCCGACGGCGGCGTCGGCGGCGCCCACATCCAATTGGCTCACAGCCATCTGCACGGAGCGAACGCTTTCTCGGCCTTTCTGCCGGTGCTCAATGTCCTGGGCCAAGGTCTGCGGATCGAACTGATCGACCAACAATGACCCCCTCGCAACGCCGCCTGTTAGGCGATAATTTCTAGGCGTGCTAGGCCCCCAAAGCCAGTTTAACAGACGGGGTACAACGTATGTGCTGCTTTTGCGAGGAGCACAAAAAGATTCCCCCCGGCATTTGACGGAAATGTTCCTGCTTCCGACGGCGCCGTTCCAAGGGCCTATATTGGCGGGAAGCTGCGTACGACGGTCCGCTGGAGGCCGATGGTTAGCCCAGCTAGGAAAAACACCAGAGCCTGGTCGGTGGGCAAGTAGCTCATTTCGTGGAAGAGGGCCTGTGGGATATAGACAGCCAAGACGGCCAGGAGAAACAGGCCTTGTGCTTTGGCCCAGGGAGCGGCCTGGGGGGTTCGCAGCAAGCGCCAGGCAGCCTGCGCCCAAGAGGCCAACAGTCCTAAGAAAAGCCCCAAACCCACCAGGCCCGTTTCCGTAAGCAAGCACAAAAACGTGTTATGATGAACATATTTTCGGATAGACTCCAGCGGCAGGTCGGTCTGCCGATCGGCAAGATACGGCAGTTTTGCCTCTGGGAATCGGCCAAACCCGAAGCCGAACAGCGGGTGATCCAAAAACATCTGCCACGATACATAGGCAAAGGCCCCCCGCATGTGGACGCTCTGGGCGGTTTCCTCGGCGGAGCCTTCTCGCTGGAAGGCGATCAGCCGATCCAGGTTGCCGAAAGCGGCCGCAGCACCCATACAGACCACCGCGGCCAAGGCAACAATGCGGACTCGGCCGCGCAGACCCAGCACGATCAGCACGAGTCCCGCTAAGGCAGCGCCTATCCAGACGCTTCGGGTATAGCAAAAAAACAAGGCAGCGCCAAACAGAGGCGTGCCTGTTATAAAAAGCAGTCGAGCCAATCGCCCCCGGCTAAAGGCCCAAAACCCAGCCGCCAACCAACAGACGGCCAAATATAGGCCGAAACTCACGGCGTGGACCATTGGTCCCCTGGCCCGGCCGAAATGGATCCCCACCTTGGGATCGGCGATATGCTTGGGCCAAACCGCCCACCATTGGCCTGTCCGTTCGAAAACGCCCGTCAGGGCCAGATAAACCGCCAAACAGCCCAGCACCGCCCACACCCGCTGCACCGTCCGATGCTCCATCGGGGCCTGCCGAGCCGACCAATAAAGCAACCCAGGAATGAGATATCCGGTGGCCAACCGCCACGGCGCCGATCCTTCGCCCAGCTTTTCCGGCGGAAAACCCGTTAGCAGGAAACTCACCGTCAATAGACCCAGCAAGCCCAGAAGCCACCGGTCTGCCGCTCCGATCGGCTTCGGATCCGTTCGGCCTAACCGCCATTGGACCACATAGGTCGTAAGCAGCCCGGCCAAAAGTATCCGGTCCAACGTGAGCGGCACAGGCCCCAGCTCTATCTTCCAAAACGGATGCCCCAGGCAAGCGCCGACGATCACCACCGCCAAAGCGCCTAGCACCAGGTCGCCTTGCACGCACCAGACCAGCCCCCAAACCAGGGCCGCTGCTAAACCAACTCCAATAATCAGTTCCATCAGAAGGGACTTTTCCCCAGAAACGGCGAATTCAGCAAGAAGGCCCCCGGGACCGGAAGACCTTAATTTTTCTCAGCCAAAGAACGTAGCACCTATTGCCAGTCCCAAGACCGTCGGAAGTAGTGCGTTCTGGTCCCTAGTAAAAATAGGCCATCCCATACGGCCCGGTTGAGAAACATAGGGTACATTTTATCTCCGGCTCGTAGAGGACGCTTTGGCGGAAGACGCCCAAGCGAACCGGAAGTAGGTAACTCCCGGCAGGGATTGGTTTGCCTGCTTGGAAACTTTCCGGATATTCCGAAAAAAAGGATTCTTCGGAAAGAAAAAGATTTATGGAAGGAGAAAAGCCGCGATAAGAAAATTGCCTTCCTCTAGGGGTAAAGGAGATTTTCAAGAGGGGTTGGCGAAAGAACATCCGAGGGCAGACGGCGAAAGCCTGAGGGCAGAGGGCCGAAAAGAGCCTCGGACGCAAGTCCGAGGGTTCTCCGAGCCTCGCCCGTTAGGAAGCGGCTTTGGAGACGGCATGGGAGGGGCGTGCGGAGTCGAGGGCGAGGCTTTGTGCCTGCCGCCTAAGGAGTAAGGAATATGAAATACATGGTCGATTGGCTGACCCGCGGGGAACAATTGGCAGAAATCGCCGACATCTGGAATCGCCTGGCCGGGCCTGTGCCGTTTCGTCGGTGGGAGTGGCTGGCCGGTTGGTGGCGGTGCTACGGGCAACCGAACCAAGGTCGTCGGCGTTTAGCGGTTGGAGTGGTGAAAGATCCGGCCGGAGAGGCGATCGGCTTGGCGCCCTGGTATATAGAACGATCGGCGATCAGGGGCCGGGTGCTTCGCTTTCTAGGAGGCGACGAGGTCTGCTCCGATCATCTGAACCTTTTATGCCTGCCGGGTCGAGAAGACGAGGTTGCCGAAGCACTCGCCCAATGGTTGAACCAGGGAAGCCCCGATCGAATACTGCGAGAGTTCCCGCCTTCCGAGGACGCCGGTCAGGAGACGGACTGGACGCAGGCAAACGTCTCTCCGGTGTGCGGCGACAAGAGCCCGATCCCATGGGATTTGATCGAACTGGCCTATGTCGATGCGGACGATCCGACGTTGGAGATATTCCTCAGGTGTATGGCGAGGCAAGGCTGCTGGATAGAGCGGGCGCCGGTAGGGCATTGCTGGGTGATCGAGTTGCCGGACACATGGGAGGCGTTTTTACAGCGGTTATCCAACCACCGGCGTCGTCGGCTTCGGCAAGTAGGCCGACTGTTTTTCACCACTGGCCGGGCGGTGGTCCATACGGTCCGGCGTCCGGAAGAGCTTCCAAAGGCTATGGACCTCTTGGTACAGTTGCATCGGCAGCGGCGTCGGCAACTGGGCCAGCCCGACTGCTTTGTCTCCAGCCGATTCGAGACGTTTCATCGCCAAATCGCCCCGGAGCTTCTGGCGGCCGGATTGTTGGAGCTGCACTGGCTCGAGGTGGACGGCCAGCCTACGGCCGCCGAATATCACCTGCTGGGCGACGGGACCATCTATGTGTATCAATCCGGTATTGCGCCCACCGCCGAGTGTCCTTCCCCGGGGGAATGGATCTATTTGGCCCTGGTGCGTCGGGCCATTGAACGCGGTTGTCGATATTTCGACTTGCTTCGAGGCGACGAAGCCTACAAGGCCCATTGGCGGGCCACGCCTCGGCGGCTGGAAACCCTCTGGATAGCGGCGCCTCATCTGTCGGCAGGCTGGCGGTATGGAATCTATCGAACCGGCCGACGAGTGAAACAATGGCTCCGACGCTGGCTCGGCCAAGAAAACAGTTCCCAGCCCCTCTCTTCCAAAGAGCAAAGCGGGTCCACAGACGCCCTTCCCTCCTATGAATTGGCCTCTTCTGCAAGAGGGGAAAACCTATGAACCTCTGGAAGCGGTGGCTTCTGCCGATCTATTACTACGGCACCTGGCCGATCCGGACCGGCTACGGCTGGCTTTCAGCCTGTCGGGGCCGATGTCCGATTGCCGTGGTGGTTTTCCATCGAGTGGCCGACGATCAGGCCACTCCCTGGACCTGCCCCACCGACGTTTTTCGCCAACAAATCGACTGGCTCCGGCGACGATTTGAACTCATTAGCCTGGCCGAGGTGCAAGATCGGCTTTGCGAACAAACCAGCCGTCGGCTCGCCGTCCATATTACCTTTGACGATGGATATGCCGACAATGCGCGGTTCGCCCTGCCCTGGTTGCTGGAGCAGAAGGTTCCTTGTACCTATTTTGTGAGCGTCGAACAGGTCCGTACCGGCAAGCCCTTTGACCATGATCTGGCGATCGGATGTCCCCTGCCGCCCAACCGATCGGAAGAACTCCGGCAATTTGCCGAGGCGGGCCTGGAAATCGGCTGTCATTCGTACAGCCATCGGGACTTAGGCCCGGTAAAAGACCCATCGGTATTGGAAAAAGAAATCGTCCAGGCCCGCTGGGAATTGGAAGACCTGCTTGCTCGGCCGGTGCGGTATTTTGCCTTTCCCTTTGGGGTTCCGAAAAATATCAGCCGGGAGGCGTTTCGGTGGGTCCATCGGGCAGGCTACGAGGCGGCTTGTTCCGCATACGGGGGCTATAACCTCCCAGGCCGGGACCCCTTCCACATCCGTCGAATTCCGGTGGACAGTTGGCTTTTGCGACTAAAAAACCATGTGCTGTTCGACCCTCGGAAGTTTTCCGACCCCTTGGCCGATTGGATCGGCCAGTCTTCAATCCTTGAACCAGTGATAAGATGAGGCGTCGATGACCGGCAAAGCGTCCGAATGGACCGAAACATTATTGGCAGAACCGGCTGACGATTTGGCGGTGGCCAACTCCCAGCCGGTATGCGCCGCCGCCGAGGCGAAATCCTTTGCCGGGCCTGAAATGGAAGAGCCGTTTTCTGGTCTGACGGCGTTTGCGCCGGACAGCGTAGCCCGTGGGGCCGCCATTCTGCTTGTGTTGACCGGCGTGCAACGGCTGATCGGTTTTATTCGGGCGGTCTGGTTTTGCCGACATCTTGCGCCGGAAGAGTTGGGAAAATGGGAGATTTTGTTCAGCTTCCTCAATCTGGCCGCCCCGTTGGTCATCTTCTCTTTGCCGGGCACCTTTGGACGCTATGCAGAACGGTACCGCCGCCAAGGCCAACTCCGCAGCTTTTTGCGTCAGACCGCCCTGGTGTGTGCGGGTCTGACCCTAGCCGCCGGGTTGGCGATCCTGGGGACGCAAGGTTGGCTGGATCGGCTGCTCTTCGACGGCGTGGGCGCCTATGAACTTTTGAGCCTGCTGCCCTGTACCCTGGCCAGCGTCATCCTGCTCAACTATCTGACGGAGTTGTTTACCGCACTGCGAGGCGTGCGGATTTCGGCGGCGCTGTTTTTTCTCAATAGTGTCCTGTTTGCTGCTCTTGGCGTGGGACTATTGGCCTTCTGGCGGAACGACGCCCTGAGCGTTACCGCGGCGTATGGAATGTCGAACCTATTGGCGGCGGCAGTGGGCTTGTGGATTCTTGGGCGAAATTGCGTCTTGCTGCCCCCGGAGTTAGGCCCGTTGGATCAGGCAAGGCTTTGGCGACTCTTAACGCCGTTTGCCTTGAGCGTCTGGACGATCAACCTGGCTACAAACCTCTTCAGTATCGTGGATCGATACTTACTGGTTCATTTCGCTCCCGGCGATGGAGAGGCGGCTTTGGCCCTGGTGGGACAATATCATTCCAGTCGGTTGCTGCCGCTGCTAGTGCTTTCGGTAATTCAAATGCTGGGCGCTATGATCTTGCCTTATATGAGTGCGGAATGGGAATCGGGCCAACAGGTCAAAGCAGGCGTCCGACTCCGACTGGCCTTGAAACTTTTGGCCTTCTGCATGACCGGCCTTGGAGCGATTTGCATAGCAGCGGCGCCCCTGCTATTTCAAACCGCCCTGGCCGGCAAGTTCCAGGCAGGTCAACAGGTGCTGCCGGGGACCCTGATCTACTGCATCTGGTTCGGCCTGGCCCTGACGGCGCAGAATTACTTATGGTGCGCCGAAAAGGCTTTCCTGGCAACGGCGGCGCTGAGCGCCGGTCTGACTGCCAATGTGGCCCTGAACTGCTGGCTCCTGCCCCGATGGGGTTTGGAAGGGGTGGTGGTAGGTACGTCGATTTCGCATTTGGCGGCCCTGAGCGTCATGCTCGTCTTGGCCTACCGACTGGGATTCCAACCCGACAAAGCCCTGATCGCCATGCTCGGGCTGCCAGCCTGTTTGATCTTGGGGCCAGGTTGGGCGCTAGCGGTTTGGAGCATAGTGGGGCTGCTCGGAGCGACCGTCGGCCTGTTCCTGTCAAGCGAAGAAAAACAACTTCTACAAAAAGGCCTAACCGGCAGGAGACTTCGGTTTCCCTGGTCCTCTTCGGTCTATAAGAACCCTCGAAGACCGGAGCCGTTGCCATGAGACGATCGTTTTTTCGACGTTCCCTGTTGCCGCTGGACGATCGGGACCCTTTGCGGGTCCTATTTGTGATTACCTGTATGCCGGTCGGCGGGGCGGAAACCTTGCTGGTCGAACTGGTCCGACGAATGAATCGCCGCCAATTCCGGCCAGAACTGTGCTGCCTGAAATACCTGGGGCCTTTGGGCGAAGTGCTGGCCAAGGAAATCCCTACCTTTACGGGGTTGCTGGCCCATAAATACGATCTGCGGGTGCTGCCCCGACTACGGCGTCTGATGCGCCGTCGGCAGGTCGATGCGGTGGTTACCGTGGGTACCGGCGGGGACAAGATGTTTTGGGGCCGACTGGCCGCCTGGTTGGCCGGTGTGCCGGTCATCTGCTCCGCCTTGCATTCGACGGGCCTACCGGATCGGGTGGAATGGCTCAATCGGCGATTGGCCCCGCTGACCGACGCCTTTATTGCAGTAGCCCATTCCCATGCCCAATATCTAGCCGAGCACGAAGGCTGCCCGCCGAACCGTATCTGTGTCATTCCCAATGGGGTGGATACGGAGCGATTCCGCCCTCAGCCCAAAAATGCGGCGCTGGCCGAGCAATTGGGAATCCCCTCCGGAGCACCGGTGGTGGGCATTGTGGCGGCCCTTCGACCGGAGAAGAACCACGAACTGTTTCTATCGGCTGCCCGCCTGGTAAGGCAAACCAGGCCGGACGCCGTGTTTTTGATCGTCGGCGATGGAGTGCGTCGGGCGTGGCTCGAACAACAGGCCGCCTCTCTGGGCCTGGCCGACCGGGTGATCTTCACCGGCAATCGGCCCGATGTGCCCGAGGTGCTTTCTCTGCTCGATGTCTTTGTACTCAGTTCGCACATGGAGGCCAATCCCATCAGCATTTTGGAGGCGATGGCCGCGGGCAAACCGGTGGTTGCCACCCAGGTCGGCAGCATCCCGGAAAACGTCCAAGAGGGGCAGACCGGTTTTCTGGTCCCCCCGGGGGATGCGGCGAGCATGGCCGAGAGGGTCCTTTGGCTCCTCTCCCAGCCGGAACAGTCGGCCCAGATAGGCCAAAAGGCCCGAGAACATGTGCTCCGCCGCGGCTCCATTCAGCAAACCGTAGCCGGTTACGAAAACCTTTTGCGGGACCTCTACCAACAAAAGGCACGTCGAATGGACCTTCCACCCCAAGACGCCCCCCTTCCGCCTGGGCAACCTCTGCTGCGGTAAAAGGCCCCCCCCTACAAAAAACCATCTCGGTAAGAGAGGCTGTTCGCTCTCTTTTCCATCCGCCTGTGGAGGGATAAGATAAGTTTCTATAGGAACAGGATCTGTAGTTTCAGGAGTATTTTAAGCGGAAAGGGCGTCCGAGAGGATGGCTCTGAAGATTACCGGGCCGCTACTTGCCCTGTTTGCGAAGTTTTTCAGCGGGGCGAGTGTCCGCTGGATCGATTGCCATCCGGACACTTGCCAGCGGATTTACTTTGCCAATCATACCAGCCATTTGGATGCCCTGGTCATTTGGGCCTCCCTGCCGCCGGAGGTGCGGGCGATGACCCGCCCGGTGGCTGCCAAAGACTATTGGACCGCAGGCCGCATCCGGGAGTATTTCGCCCGTCATGTGTTCAACGCCATCCTGATCGACCGGACCGAAATCAAGGTCCACCAAAGCCCCGTGGATGTAATGATCCGGGAAATCGGGGATAAATACTCTCTGATCGTGTTTCCGGAAGGAGGCCGAAGCCCAACCGGCGAAGTGCAAGAGTTCAAAAGTGGATTATACTATTTGGCGAAAAAACGCCCCGAATTGGAAGCAGTCCCTGTCTATATCGACAATATGAATCGGATTCTCCCCCGCGGCGAAGTGTTGCCCGTGCCCCTGTTAAGCCGGGTCATTTTCGGTCCGCCCATCTGGCTGGAAAAAGACGAACCCAAAGCCGATTTCCTCCGCCGCGCCCGGGAGGCCGTATTGCGACTGAAAGACCTATAATTCTGGTAATACTTCAGCCGAACGAAGTAGGTTTCTGGTTCTGTAACATTTCAGCCAAATGGAGAGGAGGCTGATTTTATTGCGGAAATTGCCCGGAATTGTCATTCCCGCGGAAGCTCTCAATCCAGGGTCCTATGAGGCGGCTACGCTGTTATTTCTCCCAAGTAGCGGCTGCAAGAAGCCTAGATTCCCGCCTGCGCGGGAATGACAAGGTACTGCATTCGGCTAAAATGTTACCTCAGAGGAGAAAACTCCCAAAATATAGCGCCCTTCAGAAATGGGACAACGACCGTGACGGACCCCCGTACGTTGATTTTGGTGTTAGGCGTTTTGGTGGTATTAGGCGCCGCCACGGCGGTAGCCCACGTCTTGCGACGGCGCCCGGAGACCGGACTGAATCCGGCCCTTTTGGAGACGTTTTGGCGGCGGATTCGGGCGTGGTGGCTGCTGCTATCGATTGTGGCGGCCACCTTCCTAATCCATCGGGTGGTTACGATTGCGGTGTTCGGGTTGATTTCATTTTGGGCGCTGCGAGAGTTTATTACGCTTACGCCCACCCGGCCCGGCGACCATCGGGCGTTATTCTGGGTGTTTTTTGTAGCCACTCCGGTCCAGTTTGTTTTGGTGGGGCTGGGATGGTACACATGGTTTGTGTCGTTCATCCCGATCTATGCGTTTTTACTCATTTCGGCCCGAATCGCCTTGGCCGACGACCCAAAACGTTTCTTAGAACGGACAGCGAAAATCCAGATAGGGCTTTTAATATGTGTGTATTGTTTTAGTTATGCGGCGGCCCTTTTGAGTCTCCCAGTGGACAAAGTCTCTAGCGGTGCAGCTAGCCTCCGGGAACGGTTGCTGTTTTTCTTTGTCCTGATGGTCCAACTGAGCGATGTCCTCCAATATGCCTGGGCGCAATTGCCTTGGAAACATGTGCTGGCGCCGACGATTAGTCCCAGCCGGACTTTGGAGGGCCTTTTGGGAGGGGTGCTTTCCACATCTTTAGTGGGGTCCGCCCTCTACTGGGCCACTCCTTTCCCCTATTGGTTGGCAGGACTAATGTCCGGCCTGATTGCTCTGATAGGCTTTGCCGGGGGATTAACGATGTCGGCCATTAAACGGGATCGAGGGGTCCAGGACTATGGTACGTTGGTGGAAGGCCATGGGGGCGTCCTGGACCGGATCGATTCTCTCTGCTTTGCCGCCCCGGTGTTTTTCCATCTGAGTTACGCTTGGCTTACTTCTGGATAGACAATCCTAAACTACCCATTTGGTATATATCAGCCCCCCAGAAGGAATTATAAAATTACCCCCGGAGAGGCAAAATCTCCTATTTGAAAATCGTTTCCGATACGTACTCAGAAAAATGCAAAAATAGAGAAAAGAAATCGGTTAGGAAAAATGGGGGATTGACTATTCTGAATCCGATTGGCCAAGTTCGCGAAGAAACCAAGAAAATCTTACCGTAACTGCTTGCTTTACCTAAATTGCCTAATTATGATCAAAAATAAGGGGCTGGGGTGGTGTTGCCCGTGATTGGAGGACATCCCACAGCTCAGGGGTGGTTGGCGTGTTTCTTTTCGTGAGATGTTTTTTAGGACCAGTCGGTAGGGATTAGGCTGGCTCGATCAGCTTGTTCAAAAAAACTCGTTTCCATTGTCGGAGAACTTGCTCATGCAAACGCAACTGGTGAAAGTGCGTTGGGGAATCGTGTTGGGATTGGCGGCGGTTTTAGGGACCTATCCCAGTTGGGTATATGCCCAACAGGCTGCCGGAGTTGTGGTCGATGCCCAAGGAGTGCTTCATAAAAAGGTGGTTTCTGATCCCACGGGGCAGTTAATGCGTGAACGTCAAGCGGCGGCCAAGGCGTCGCTTTCAGCCGAACTTGCCCGCTTCAGTAAACGGCGATATATCTCGCTCACCCGATTGGAGCAAGCATTGGCCGACCGCCAAGGCGTGCTCACCGACGAAATGCGCTATCTGGCTGGGCTTTTGCGAGTCCAATATGTTTTCTACTATCCCGAGACCAAGGATATCGTGATCGCCGGACCGGCCGAAGGCTGGATGGAGGACCCTGCGGGGCGGATCGTAGGGATTAGCACTCAGCGGCCCGTGTGCCAGTTGGAAGATTTGGTGGTGGCCCTGCGGCTGTTCGGACCGGACAAAAAGAAATCGAATCCGGTAATCAGTTGTTCGATTGACCCGACGCCGGAAGGTTTGGCGGCCATGCAACGGGTGCTTCGGCAAATGGGCAGTCAATTGCCCGGTCCGCCCACCCCGGCCATTGCCAATCAGATTGCTTCCTCCTTGCAAGAGAGTCTGGGACTGCAAGACATTACGATCAACGGCGTGCCGGCGGAGACCCATTTCGCCCATGTGTTGGTCGAGGCAGACTATCGGATGAAGCTGATCGGCATCGGGCTGGAAGAGCCGCCCGTGCAAATGGCCAGTTTTGTCCAGATGGTCAACCCGGGCCAGGTTTCGCGCAACGCCCTGTTCCGGTGGTTCTTTGTGCCGGACTATCAGTGCGTCCGGGTCAGTGAAGACGGCCTGGCTATGAAACTGGAAGGCGACGGCGTCAAACTGGTCGGCGAAGACGAACTGGTAACCTCCGAAGGGTCCCGGCAGACGACAGGGGCCGCCAGTCGAGCAAGTCAGATGTTCACCACGACCTTCACCAAAAAATATCCCGAACTGGCGGAACGTTCTCCGGTCTTCGCCCAGTTGCGCAATCTGATCGACATGACCGTGGCCGCCGCCTTCATCCAGCAGCAGGATTACTACACGAAGGCGGGCTGGAAAATGGAAATCTTCGGCGATGAATCGAAGCTGGCCGTCCAAAAGTATCCTGCTCCTAAGAAAGTGGCCCCTGCCGTCTCGGCGGTGGTTCGAGGCGCCCGGCTCATGACGCCCATCGGCGGCGGCGTACACATCGAACCCCAGGAAGCCCTCGAAAAACGCAATCTGCTCCCGGACGACAAGGGCGAAGTCGCCAAGACCCGCCAGGAAGTCCAACTCCGCCTCCCCCAAGGCCGATGGTGGTGGGATTAACTCTCAGAGGTTCCTTCCCGACGCGAAGAGCAATTCCAAAGACCCGCAAGCATTTGCTCTCAGGTTGGAGTATATCTCCACCAAATCCAGCGTTTGTTATTCCGGCCTAGTTAGGTCTCTTGGCATTGCGGCAGGAATCCAGGTACTCCTCACCTGGCCTCTTCTTCCCCCCTAGGGGGCGAGGCTTAGCCGGCTTCTCCGGTGCGGTGGAAGAGAGACCTTTCTGGATTCCCGCTTTCGCGGGAATGACCACATCATAGCCTCTCCAGAATGGCAGAGGCTATTTTTGTTTCTGCTCTCGAACCGGGTTGCCTTACTCGACGATTGGAGGAAGGCAACACATGACCTGGAGCCGGTTGCATTGTGGGACTCACTATATCTTGAAGTTGGCATCTTGATGCTATCGCAACCGGTTGTAGGTCGAAGGCGATAACGCGCAATCGGCGTCATGGCCTGAGATGGGGATTCCCAGTAGCCGGCCAGTTAAGCTATAATTCTTCTAAACGGGATTCCTTAAGTTGGGCGGGCAAAAAATACTTATGCACCCTGCTTTTCTGTCTCTAGGGCAAATCGTATCTTCTTCCAAGGCGAGATGCCTCGGTGTGTTGGGGTTCGGAGGAATCTTATTAGGTTTGAGTGGATTGGTGATGCACCTTTCCCGCGCCCCTTCCTATCTGAGCAACGCCCCGGAGACCTGTATCAACTGCCATGTGATGACCGACGCCTATCTGAGCTGGCAACATAGCAGTCACGCCCACCTGGCCGGGTGCAACGACTGTCATGTGCCGCAGGATAGTTTGCTGCGAGGCTATTGGTTCAAGGCGACCGACGGACTGCGACATGCCAGCATTTTTACGTTTCGGTGGGAGCCGGAGGTCATTCGCCTTTCCGAACGCGCCAAACCGGTGGTACAGGCCAATTGCCGACGGTGCCATCAAAACCTGCTGGAAGGACTCTGTTTGTCGTATTCCGGGGCTGCCTGTTCCGAACGCGGAGCGGGGTCTTTGCGGGCGTCGGCGGAAGGAGAACGTTTTTGCTGGGATTGCCATCGGCATACGCCGCACGAACGGGTGCATAGTTTGTCGGCTGCGCCGGATGTGTTTCGGCCCCGGCTGCCGCCGCTGCGCCGTTGGAACCAGACGCCGACCGCTTCCGAGCGTCCTATCCGGGGCGGTTCTGGAGAGGTTCTTCCCCCTGCGCAAACCCAGTAAGTACCGGAAATCGACGTTGCAAAACCTGTCCGGAAAGAATCGTCCAGGGAATTGAGTTTCGAGGAGTTACGCCGATGTGTGAACCGAAATGTTGTTGGCCGTTTGGCGAAGGAAAGTCGGCCCGGTGGTGCGGATGCGGATTGGTGATTTTGTTGGGCGTTGGGACGTTTCTGCTTGGGCTATTGGCGGCGTCGATCCTGGAGCGTCGGCAGGAGGCGCAGGTTCGTCAAGAGCTTCAACCCATTGCCGCCTGGCAGAGCGATAGCCAGGCATGGGCGATCAATTACCCCCGGCAATACCACGCCTACCGGCAAATGCACCAGACGGAAAGCCGAACCCGCTACGGCGGCAGCTATCCCAGGGACCTTTTGGAAGAAACGCCGACCAATGTGATTCTATTTGCGGGGATGGCCTTTAGTCTGGATTACAAGCAGGCCCGGGGGCATGTGTATTCGGTGGAGGATGTTCTCCACACCCAGCGGATAACGCCCAAAACGCCGGCCACCTGTTGGACGTGTAAAAGTACCGATGTACCCCGGCTGATGGCCGAGCTGGGCGGCGGCGATCTAGAGACCGGCGCCAAGCCCTTCTACGCTAAAAACTTCCACGAACTCAAACCGCAAATGGTGCATCCGATCGGCTGCTTGGACTGCCATGATCCGGCCACCATGCAGCTTCGCATTAGCCGACCTGCCCTTCTGCAAGCCTTAAAACGACGCGGCATCCAGCCGGAAAGTATCTCCCATCAGCAGATGCGCAGCCTCGTCTGCGCCCAATGCCATGTAGAGTATTATTTCGGGCCGGAGAATGAACTGACCTTCCCCTGGGACCGTGGCCTAGAACCCGGCCAAATGGAAGCCTACTACGACGGCCTCAGCCCGGAGGGATTTTCGGATTGGACCCATGCGATCAGCGGCGCCCGAATGGTCAAGATGCAGCATCCGGATTATGAACTCTATCAGACAGGCGTCCACGCTTACCGGAACGTCTCCTGTGCAGATTGCCACATGCCGTACCGCACCGAAGGCGGTCAGAAGTACACAGACCACCATGTTCAAAGCCCGCTCCTGAACATCGCCAACAGTTGTGCGGTGTGCCATCGGTGGAGCGAAAAGGAGATTCAGGATCGGGTGGAAGGGATCCAGGATCGGGTTCGCTCGGCCCGGGACCGAGCCGAACGGGTCTTGGCGGAGGCCCATTTCGACATCGCCGCTGCGGTTCAGGCCGGGGCGGATGAAAACCAACTCCAGGAAGTCCGCCGATTGGTTCGGCAGGCCCAGCTTCGGTGGGATTACGTGGCGGCATCCAACGGGATGGGGTTCCATTCGCCCCAGTTTGCGGTGCAGGTGCTGGCTGAGACCATCGACCTGGCTGGCCAATGCCGAGTCCAATGCGCCCAAATCCTGGCCCGCCAAGGCGTCCTCGGACCGATCCGGTATCCGGACATCAGCACCAAAGAAAAGGCCCAAGCCGTCGTAAAGGCATTCCGGGAAAAGACCCCTCCGAACCTGCTGCCAGAACAAAAACAGCCCGGTCCCTCTGCAAAGACTCCGTAAGTGGGGAGCATACGCTGTGGAAACCCATTCTGGAAGACTGGCTTGGTTCCCTGGGAAACCAACCACTTACCGTCTGACAGACGGTGCTCCTGCAGGTCCTTCCGGCGAGGAAGAACAAAAACCAGACGGCGGGTTTCTTAGAAGCTCTAACAAAACGGCCTTCCTACTCACTTCCTTCAGGGAGGGAGAATAGGTCGAATCTTTTGAGACTCCGTTTTGTTAGACTTAAATTCTTCTAGTCGGGCGGCTCACCAGGCGGTAAAATAAACCTTACCAGAAAGTTGAGAAAAAACTATGCGAGGACGGCCCCACGGAAGATATGGCATGAACAGCCTATATGGCGGGGCAATTCGTTGCGTCTTCGCCCTTTCCTGAGGGCTGCATTTGGTCCGGAGGATTCCTGCTTCTGTTTCCCCGAACTCCGAAAGAAGTGCAAGGAAGAGCAAAAGGTCGGCCCAGAGGGATAGATGGAAAGAGCAACCTTTTTCGGGAGAAACCTACGATGGATCGGTGGGATATGGTGCTATGGGCGGCGGCGGCGGGATTTTGTGTGTTGGCGTTGGTTCGGCTTATGCTTCGACGCAGGAACCAGATGTATGAGGAAGTGCAAAAACAACTGATCGAGCAGCGAAAACAGAAAGAAAAAGCGGAACTGGAAGCCAGTCTGAAGAGGAAAACCTTCTGAACCTATCCCTTCCTAGGCCCCAGGCCGACTAACAAAAGCCCATAACGCCGCTCTTCTCCCACCATCCACTCCAAAAACGCATTCTCAGACGGTCAACCATCTATGCCAAAACGAGTTTACATTTCCACGGTCGGCTGTCAGATGAACGAGTTGGACAGCCAGTTGGCGGCCGAGCTGTTGCAGCAACTCGGCTACGAGATGGTCCCTAGCGCCCGGAAGGCAGATGTAATTTTATTCAATACGTGCAGCGTGCGTCAACACGCCGAAGACAAAATCTATAGCGCCCTGGGCCGACTCAAACACCTCAAACAATACCATCCGCAGAAGATCATCGGCGTTTTGGGGTGCATGGCCCAGAAAGACGGGCAGGAGATTTTCCGCCGGGCGCCCCATGTGGATTTGGTGGTCGGACCGGGACGGTTGCGGTATCTGCCGGAGCTCTTGGAACGGGTAGCTGCCGGCAACGGCCCCCTGCTGGCCGTCAGTCCCTGGTCTGAAAGTGCGGAGCGGTCGTCGCTTCTAGTAGCTTTTGAACCGTTCGATCCGCCGCGTCGGCCCCAGTCGGTTCCGCCGCCGTTTCAGTCCTATGTGCGGATTATGTCCGGCTGTAACAAGGCTTGTACCTACTGTGTGGTGCCGAGGGTGCGCGGGCCGGAGCAATGTCGGCCGCCGGAGGAAATCCTCCAAGAAGTCCGCCGATTGGCCGACGCCGGTTGCCTGGAAGTTACCCTGCTGGGACAGACGGTCAATAGCTACCAATATCGCTCCGGCGGGCAGACGGTGCGTCTGGCCGACCTGCTGGCCATGCTCCAACCGATCGAAGGCATCCGACGGATTCGGTTTGTTACGAACCATCCACGGCACATGACCGACCAGTTGCTCCAGGCGGTCCGGGACCTGTCGAAGGTGTGTCCTTATTTCCATGTGCCGGTGCAAAGCGGCGCCGATGCGATCCTGCGCCGGATGCAGCGGGGATATACGCCGGCCTATTATCGGGAGATGTTGGCCCGGATTCGCCAGACGGTTCCCGAGGCGGCCGTGACCAGCGATTTTATCGTCGGCTTCTGCGGCGAGACGGAGGAGGATTTCGAGCAAACGGTTCGCCTAGTGGAAGAGGCCAGGTTCAAGAACGCCTATATTTTCAAGTACAGTCCTCGGCCCGGTACAAAGGCCGCCCAGGCCTATCCCGATGATGTACCCGATGCGGTCAAACGCCGCCGAAACAACGAACTCTTGCAGATTCAGAATCGGATCAGTTTGGAGGAGAATCAGAAGTTTATCGGCCGCCGGGTGGAAGTGCTGGTCGAAGGCCCCAGCAAGACCGGGCGAAAATCCCCGGAGAGCCAATCCACCCTCCAACTGACTGGCCGAACCCCCTGCGACCGGATCGTCGTCTTTCCAGGCGATCGGCGTCTGACCGGGCAATTCTGCTGGGTCCGGATCACCGGCGTTACGCCGACAACGCTGTTGGGTTTACTGGAGGAGCAGCCCCAGATCGTTCCTTATTCTTGCAAAGGAATATCCTATGGAGATTCGACATTACAAGTTTGATCGGATTACGATCGACCCGGAAAAATGCTTCGGCAAGCCCTGTGTTCGAGGTCTCAGAATCCCGGTGGCTTCGATCCTGAGTTATCTAAGTTCTGGGATGAGTATCGAAGAGATTCTTCGACAGTGGCCAGAATTGGAGCAGGAGGATATTTACCAGGCCTTAGGATATGCCGCTTGGGCCATGGAGGAAAGAGTCATCCCCTTGCAAGAGGTGGTGGGAAAATGAAATTCCTGTTGAATATGAATGTCCCCCGAGAACTGGCGTACCGATTGACGCTCCAAGGACACGTATGTCGGCATGTGGGAGAAGTAGGGTTAGCCCGTGCTTCGGATTCCACCATTCTAACAGAGGCAAGGAAGAACGGCGAAATTATTATTACCCATGATTTAGACTACGGACATTTGTTGGCCTTTGCGGGAGAGAAAAGCCCTTCGGTGATCATCTTTCGGCTTTTCAATTCCCATCCTCAGAATCTATGGCGACGACTCCAAGAATGTCTGTCAAAAATAGAAAATCTTTTAGTAGAGGGAGTGATTGTACTCGTCGAAGAGACAACTATTCGTATTCGCAATTTACCCCTCCATAGGGATTTGGAATCTCAATGACGCCTAGAAGAATAACGTCCTTTAGAGGAGAATGTCAATTTAACAACATAGCACGCCATTTTCTTGTAACTTAGGATTGACCAAACTCCGTAGAGATTGCCATTGGTTGAGGTATTCTCCTAGAAACTGCTTCTAAATTACTTTCCAAGTGCAGAACTTTTATGCAAGCCGAGGCAATTCCAAACGTACATATGTCCAACGACGAGACGATCCACATTGGGCTGGTCGGCTGCGGCAACCGAGGGACCGGGGCCTGCCGGGAGAGTTTGCTCACGTCGGGGGCGGTTCGGCTCGTGGCCATGGCCGACCTGTTCCTAGAACGCATCGAAACCGCCCTGAAAAACTTAAGCAAATACGAGGAGCTTCGGCCAAAGATTGATGTGCCGCCGGAGCGGCGATTTGTGGGGTTCGATGCGGTGGATCGGCTTTTGGCTGCCGGCGTGGATTTGGTGCTATTGGCCACCCCGCCCTATTTTCGCCCGGCCCATTATGCGGCGGCCATTCGAGCCGGCAAACATGTATTCATGGAAAAACCCTGTTGTATCGACGCCCCTGGTTACCGAAGCCTCCTACAGACCAATCAGGAGGCCCGACGCCGGGGCTTGTCGGTGGTCGTAGGCCTCCAGCGACGCCATCAGCCCAGCTACCTGGAAGCCGTCGAAAAAATCCATCAGGGGACCATCGGCCAGGTGCATCTGATCCGCACCTATTTCAACATGCCGGGCGGCGGACGGGCCGGCTGGACCAAACCCGCTAACATGCCCGAACTGGAATACCAAATCCGCCATTGGGGCGTGTTCGTCTGGCTGTGCGGCGATTTTCTGGTCGAACAGGCTACCCATCAAATCGACGTGGCCAATTGGGTCGTCGGCCACACGCCGGTACGGGTCCAGGGCAGCGGCGGTCGGCAGGTGCGGATCGGCCCCGGCTGCGGCGATCTCTGGGACCACCATTTTCTGGAGTTTGAATATCCTGGTGGGGTTCGGCTGATCTGTCAGGCCCGGCAACAGCCCGGCACATGGACGCATGTTTCCGAAACCGTCCACGGCGAGCGGAGCCAGATGACCCTGGGTACCGGACCGTGGGGTTATGGGAAACTAACGCCCCGGGATATGCGATCCAAGCGCCTGATCAACCCTTACCAACGGGAGCATGAAGATCTGATGGCCAGTATTCGCGGCCAGGGGGCCTACCGCTGCGAAGGCGACTACGGCGCCACTAGCAGTATGACCGCCGTCATGGGCCGAATGGCAAGCTACACCGGACAGGTGATCACCTGGGAGGAGGCCATCCGGTCCCAGGAGCGGCTTGGTCCGAGCGAATGCACCTGGCAAACCCCGCCGCCCGTGCAGCCCAATCCCGACGGTACCTACCCCTGCGCCCTACCCGGCCTCGGCCGAGGTAAATAAGCCAGACTGGTGAAAAAGGAGTATTCGCCCATGAAAAATGCCCAGACATGGATTTCGGCGGCGTCGGTGCTGCTTGGTGGATTGGTTCGGTTATTGTCGGCGGCAGGCGTTTTCGTCTGTATGGTCTGCGTTTTAGGTTGCGAAGAAAACCCTTCGAGAAAGGAAGAACCTGTGCCCGCTGAGGGGAAAGAAAGCTCCCTTGTCGGCTCATTGGAAAAGCTTCGATCGGCTTGGGATTCGGAAAAAGCGCCGGAGTGGCCAATCGTCGAGCTTTTGGCCGTCCTGTGCGAGAAGGCCTATCTGGCTCCAGAAGAAGCAGAAAAAGCCTTCCATACGTTGGGACTAGAACAAGTACGTCCTGTGACCGCGGAAAGCATGGTCGGCTATGTTGTCTGGGCGGCGGACGTTGCCGTGGTGGTTTTTCGCGGTACGGATGACCAGGCCGATTGGCTGGTCAACTTGGACTGTCGGACCGCTGAGACCCCGCATGGGACCATCCATAAAGGTTTCTACGAGGCCTACCATGCCACGCCTAACCCGCAGCAGTCGCTTCGATCGCAGATACTGGCTCGTTTGAAGGAAGGGGCGCCGAAATATCTATGGATCACAGGCCATAGCTTGGGGGGAGCGTTGGCCCTGGTGTGCGCCTACGATTTGATCGAGAACGAAAAGTTTCCGGTCAACGGCGTTCTCACGTTCGGCCAACCGATGGTGGTTCAACCGCAGCTTGGTGAGTATCTGGATCAATTGTTGGTGCGTCGTTATACCTATTTTGTCAATGGCAAAGACATTGTGCCGCGGGTTCCACCAACCTATGTCCATTGTGGTGCGAGGATCTGGTTTCACGACGGCCAGATCGAGCGTTTTGCACCGCTCCGGTCGCCCTCCCGCATCGCTCCCTTAAAGGGATTGCCTCAGGAAGACGCTCTTGTCCCAATGTCTCCAGAGGAATTTGAACAGTTGAAAGCCGCCCTCCGCAAGGCAGATCGCATCTCTAGGGGAACATCGCTAAAGGGTAATCTCCCTTGGCTCCGCGACCATGCCATAGAAAACTATCGAGAAAGAGTGCATACTGCCTTGGATGCCGAAGCTTCTGCGGAATCGGACAGCCAAATGAAGTAGCTTTCATTCCTACGAAAAAGGGCTCCCTTTTTGACGCTAGAGAAGTTGTTCTGGTCTGCCGCTTGCTCATGGGCCGGCCTGCTGATGGGCCACTGCTTCCGAGATTCGCAAAGCTCGCTCGTAGAGGCGAACTCGGACCAGCTCTCCCTGGAGCGAAGGGGCTAGGAGAAGTTTTTGCGTCCCGCTCACATCGCCCAGATCGCTGCTGTACCGGCCCCAACCGAATTGCCGATCTTGGCCGCCGTCGCATAGAATCCCATCCACGACAAAACAGATCACCTTCGGGCCATCATCGACTATAGCGACAATATGGTGGAATTTTCCAGGCTGTAGGACGCCGGAGTCGGTGTCCCAACTGGCCGAGTGGACCCCGTCGCTTAGCTCCAGACGAACTGTTTTTTGTTCCGTGGTGGTCAGGCGTATTCCTCCGCCGTTGCGCTGACGGCAATCCAGGAGTACCTGTCCGGCCTGTAACCGCGTAAACCGTACCCATACTTCCACGGTAAGCCCGCCCGTGCGTCCTAAGTCCAATGGGCGTCCAGGCAGGTCTGCTTCTCCGGCGGCAATCTGTTGGCTGTCGGCGTCCAGGAGCAAGCCGTTCCGACTGACTTCCTTGATCTGCCCTTGGGTCCAAAGTCCTTCCAGCAGAGTCTTATCGATTGGATGGATGCGGGCGATCGATTTTTGGGTTTCGGAGACCCAATAGCGGCCATCCTGTTCGATTAGGTCGGGATAGCTGATGCGGGCGTTGGGATCGGGATCGTAGAGGAGGATTTCCGGTTGGCTCCAGTGGATGCGTCCCGCCCGTTCGACGCCGCCTGCGATCCAGACAGGGTTTCGGCCCTCGTAACTTCGCCCGCCGTGGTTATGGAACCAGAAGAGGTATTTTCCTTCTTGGGTTCGCCACACCATGGGACAGGCTCGGGGATGTTTGATGCGTCGGCCGCCGGGGCTGTAGGTCATCGGTTCGGGCCGGGTCCAGGTGCGCCCGCCGTCCCGGCTGTAGGAGTGGCAGGGATAACCTTGTGTGGTCCGATACACGCAGTAAAGCGAGCCGTCGCTCAGCGGAACAATGTTATGCTCTTCCTGCACGGAGCCGAACTCCTCGGCCCGGATGCCATGCTCGCCTTCGGGCAGCAACTGCCACTGGATTTTCAAAGGGTCTCGCTCGGTCAACAGGTTTGGCGACCGAAACAGCCATCCTTCGCCCAGTTCCAGCATGTGGCGGCCCAACTTGGTAAAGGCGAATACTACGTCGCCGCCGACGATGTTTGGCTTGTCGATCCCCCAGAACATCTGGACTTTGCCTTGCCAATCGTTGGCCCGATCGCAGGCGGTCAGCCGGATCGGCAGCCGATAGCGCTGGGTGGACCAGGTTCGGCCTCCGTCATCGGAATACTTGAACACGTACCATCCCAAGGTGGTCGCCTGATAAGGCGGCCGGGGCAACTTTCGGATCCGATCACCGTTGTAATTGTAAAACGCATAAATCCGCCCATAGGGGGTCATCAGCGGCACGACCCAGGAAGATTCTATTTCTCCCGATGGTTCGATGTCGATCAGAGAGGACCATGTGCGTCCCTGATCGGTGCTGATGGTGGCCACAACGTGCTGACCAGGTTCCGACTCCTTGCCCGGACCGGTCGTCAGCACACAGATCCAATGCCCCTGCTTGGTAACCACCACATAGGGTTGGTCGCAGTAGTTTTCATCAGGGATGGGGTAGCCGGTCCGGATATTTCGCCAGTCGCGGGTTCGTGGATGGGCCGTGTCCGGGCTAATTGCGGCGATTTCGGCCTTGGCCAGCATCCGACCGTCCATCCTCTCTGCATCCAATGCGCCTGGGAAGTATTGGCCAGGCCTATTGCCGTCGGAACCGCGCTCTGCCGCCACGCCCCACCAAGCAGTCCACAAAACGCACCCCCCAAAAACCATACTCAAAATGCCTCGCATAGTTCGCTCTCCTTAAAAAACGGAAAAATCATAACTAAAGGCTGTATTTGGATTGCATTGACCTTGGCGCCATAAATCAAATCTGCCGAGGGCAACATGGGCTGGGGCATCGCCGGCAACGGACGCGACGCCCCCATCACCCGCCGGCCCGATCCGAACAAAGGCGACAAATGCTCCGGTTCGGTCTCCATCGCCCATATCCGCGACGGGACATCGAACACCATCTTGGTGGGCGAAAAAACATTGAACATCGGTCTTCTGGGGCAACACCAGAGCGACGACGACGGCGGCTATGTGGACGGCTGGGACTGGGACATCATGCGATGGGGCTATTTTCAACCAATCCCCGACTGGAACAACCCTGATCCCAACGTCAGCCACTCCGGCTATGCATCTCGGCGGTTTGCCTTCGGCGCCTCGCACCCCGGCGGCTTCAACGTGGTCCTGTGCGATGGTTCTGTACGGCCGATCAGCTACTCGATCTCGCTGGATATTTTCAAACGGGTATGTAACCGCAAAGATGGACAACCCATCGACGCAACTCAGTTCTAAGAGCCTATCCGAAAACCTAATTCGTCTTGTCAAAAAGGCGATCCCTCTCTCAGAATATGGGCAAAAAAAGCAAATCCAATTGGCCCATGGTAACGGAGAGGGATCGCCATGGAAGGCAAACGTTCTTTTGATCAGTA
>JAKPGL010000062.1 GCA_029550925.1 Planctomycetota bacterium | reverse complement strand
GGCGGGCCAAACGCGGCGAACATGGCACAGGGGCCAACTGCCATGGCGCCAGCGGCCAAGACCTGGTCATCCTTGTGCCGCCCGGTACGATCGTCTATGACGCCGAACGGAACTTCGTCTTAAAAGACTTGGCCAAGCCGGGGGATCAGCTCATTGCGGCCCGGGGCGGCAAAGGCGGCAAAGGCAACGCCTCGTTCAAATCCCCCACCAATCGCACCCCACGCCAACGCACTCTGGGCGAGCGGGGAGAGGCCCGCCGATTGCGACTGGAACTAAAACTCATCGCCGATGTCGGTCTGGTCGGCAAACCCAACGCCGGCAAAAGCACTCTGCTGAGCCGACTCAGCCGCGCACGCCCAAAAATCGCCTCCTATCCTTTCACCACCAAGTACCCCCATTTGGGCCAAGTCCAGGTCGGTACAGACCGCTCGTTTGTCATGGCCGATCTGCCCGGCCTGATCGAAGGGGCCCATACCGGCGCAGGTCTAGGCCACGATTTCCTCCGCCATATCCAACGAGCCGGCATCCTGGTCCATCTTATCGAACCCCAGCCGTTCGACGGAACCCTGCCCCTGCAAAACTACCAGGCCATCCGCCGCGAACTAGAAACCTTTGATCCCCAATTGGCCCTGCGCCCTGAAATCCTGGTGGTTACCAAAGCCGATCTGCCCGGGGCGGACCAGGTCCGCTGTCAATTAGCCGATCAACTCGGACGGGACGTATTGCTCATCTCTGCGGCCACCGGCCAAGGACTGAATCAATTGGTAACCGCCATCCTTCAGACCCTCGACCAGCAGAAAACGGTGGGGACTCGGGGGTAGGGAGTTGGGAGCAGGGGGCCGAAGGGCAGACACCAAGGCGCGACCGTTAGGAATCGGTCCAAAAGGCTTTCTCTATTTTGTGTATCTTATCTATATTCCCCCGCCATCTTTTCTGTTTTAAGTCTTTCTCTCGATACGTCCGATACGATCGGAAGAGAGACAGTATGCCTCGGCAGATTTCCCGGAAAAGGGACTCAACTAGGATACCTGACGCTATGCCCATTTTATGGGGAAAGAGACACCCATAACTGGGAGGAATATCATGAAATATAAGGCTACCATTGGGCTTGGGTTGCTTGCCCTTTTGTTGGTAGGAATGACGTTTGGCGGCGCTCCTCCCGGCTATGGACCTCCTTATGAATCCGGCCCTGGGCCGACGCAGGGGCCTTGGGGAGGAAGGGCCGGTTGGGCTGCTTCGGAAGACTTGCCCCAGCCGATCGTTACCCGGCAGACTGTCTTTGTGATTCCATTCCATATCCTGCCAGCCCAAGATTCTTCCCAGCAGCCGGTGGAAGTCCAACTGTATGTGTCCACCGATCTAGGCCGACGCTGGCAGTTGTACCATCGGGTCCGGCCTAGCGACGGGCAGTTTTTGGTTCGGACGACAGGCGAAGGGGAGTATTGGTTTTTGGTGCGTACCGTAGATCGGGCAGGTCGAGTGCGTCCCCAAAGCCCGCCTCGGCCAGAGATGCGGGTCGTGGTGGATACCACGCCGCCCCGCCTGGAGCTTGCCGCAGACGGGACTCCCTCCGGTCCGGTTACCATCCGGTGGAAAATGATCGACCGGACCCTTCGGCCGGAAACGCTTCGGATCGCCTATCGAACCGGTCCCGAAGGCCCCTGGCAACCTGTACCCATCGAAACCCAGCAAACCGAGGCTATCCCAGAGGGCCAAGAGGGACGCCTTCTGTGGACGCCGCCACCAGCCGTGATGCGGGCGGACCTTCGCGCGGAAGTATCCGACGGCGCCGGCAACTTGGCGGTGGCCCATGCGCAGGTCCAGATACCTATTCCTCCCGCCGCGGCCGCCTTGAATCCCCCTTCCAATACGCTTCAGCAAGATCAATGGCGGGCCACCCGCCGAGAAGTCCCCAGCCAACCGCTCCTGCCGGAGAACGCTCTAGGGGCTTCCTCGGGGCCTTCCTTGGGCGGTCCGCCTTCCCCGCCGACGGCCCCCAACGGATCGTCGCAGGTTGCAGCCGGCGGCGAAATACCTCCCAGCTCTCTGGCCAGCGCCGGTCCAGTGGCCGGTCCTGTGCATCCGCCCATTCAAAGCCAATTTCCCTCTACGGGCCTACAAGATCGAGGCGATCCGAGGGGCAATCCGGAACCTTCCTTGCCGAGAAACTCAGCGCCCAGTTCGACCCCGGCCCCTACCCAACCTATTGCCGGTTCCGGTCCACAAGCCGAGCTGGGGGCGCCGAATCTCCAGACCGGAGCGACGGCCCCCGCTGGGGCGGACTCGGCCGTTGGTTCCCAAACCAAACCACCGGCTTCTCAGCCGAGTGGGAGCAGTTCGCCGCCTAAATCGAGCACTTCCCCGGCTACACCGGCCCATTCTCTCGCCGATCAACCCCATTCTCTGTCCCAACAGGCCGATGGCCCGACGCATTCGTCGCCGGAGGTTTCGGCGCGGATGGTCAATTCGCGGATCTTTGAGTTGGAGTATGAATTGGGCGGTCCGAATGTTTCAGGCCGAGTGGAACTATGGGCCACCCGGGACGGCGGAAAAACCTGGCAATGCTGGGGCCCGGATACCGACAACCGCAGTCCCATGATTGTCTCGGCGCCGGAGGAAGGCGTCTATGGTTTTCGGGTGCTTGTTTCGGACGATCCTCGCAGGCCGAGCGTAGGCCCTGCTCCCGGCGAAACGCCCGATGTGTGGATCGGCGTGGATTGGACGCCGCCCACAGGCCGGATCGCAGCCGTCGAGCCGATCCCGACAGGACAAGCTCCCCAGGTCCGCATCCGGTGGGAGGCGGCGGATCGGCATTTGGCCGATCGACCCATCTCGCTCTTTTACAGCCCGACCGGCGCCGGCGGCAGTTGGACGCCCATTGCCGCCGAACTGCCAAACACCGGCCAATACACCTGGACGGTTCCTGCGAATGCTCCGGATCGGGTCTATATCCGGCTGGAGATTCGGGATCGGGCGGGCAATCTTACGGTGGATCAAACCCGGGAAGCGGTCAGCGTCGGCCAACCCGCGGAACGGGCCAAGATTCGGGACGTCCGCCCCGTCAATCCCACCTCCAGAGGCTTCTCCCCCGGCCGACTCAGCTAACCCCGCCCTCCGCGCCCAGGCAGCGGCGGAACAACAAATTCGCTCGGTGGATTGGGTCCGAGTTGGGGGGGGAAAGACGCTCTCAGGGGCCGGTTTCGTCTCGTAGGGTCTTAAATAGGGGCAGATGGCGGTAATAGACTTCCAGCATCAGCAGGTGCATGGCGGTTACATAGAATCGTCCGCCGTCGTGGGCGAAGCGGTCCGGCACAGGTCGAACTGGGTCCCAACTGCCCGCCAGGGGGCCTTCTTTCATCTGGCTGGTTTCTAAGTAAGGCCGGAGCCTGTTGTTCCATGCCTCCCAATGCGGCCCGGCCATCTGGAACATGACCTGGGTGGCGTAGTACCAATAATAGGCGTCCCGGGTGGGCCGATCGGCGGCGCCCACTTCGGGCAGATTGGCCCGCAAAAAATCTGCTCCCTGCTTGAGCGATGGATGTTCTCGACTCCAGCCAAGGTACATCCGCATCAGCATCGCTTCGGCGGTCATGGACATGGTGGGTTCACGCCAGAATGTGGGGTCGGTCTGGCTGGCCAAGGGATTATAGACGTATCGGGAACCATCGCTTCCGGGGGCCTTGGCCAGATCGAGCCAGCGGGAGACCAAATCCAGCGTGCTTTGGGGCGTGGAGAGCCCGGCCATTTGAGCACTTTTCAGCGCCATCAATTGCCAGCCGCTCACCGAGGTATCCGAGCCTTCTCTAGGTCGGTATCGCCAGCCGCCGCGTGTAGGGTGTTGGGCGGCCACGATAAACCCGACGGCCCGTTCCGCCGCTTGCCGAAGGGCTGGGTCGCGGGTCATCCCATAGGCTTCGCACAAGGCGATGGCAGCAATTCCGTGGCTATAGAGCCAGGTATCGGAAGAACCTTGGGCGTAGCCCCAGAGGTCGCCGTCGGGCTTTTGGTTGGCCAGGAGCCACTCCAGCCCTCGTTGGACCTGGGTGCGATAGGGGCCTTCCTGGTGGGTGTATCCAGCCCCTAGAAACGCCAGCAAGGCCAACCCCGTGGCCGCACTATCCGACTCTTGCCGACCTGGCATGAAAACCGCCTCTCGAACCACCTGGGCCAACTGGGCCATGCCTGCCCGGTCCAATCCGCCCGCGGAATGACGCTCTAAGAGCTGCTGAATGGCGGATCGCCGCTGATGGATTTGTTGGGCAGGGTCTGGACCAGGATTTTCCTGAAGCACCGTTTGGGCCATCTTGACCAGCAGGTCTGGTTGTTGGCGGGCTTCGGGTTCGCCCGGCCAGACCGCCAGAGACTCGGGAATGGCGTGGAATCGCCATCGGCCGTCGGGCCATTGGAGTTTGGCTAAAAAGGCCAAGCCGCGTTCCACCGCCTGTTCCGAGGCCTCGCTGCCGCCGTATTTCTGGGCCTCTTGGGCGCGCCGGGCAGGATTCCGTTGCCGGAAGGCTTCGGCCGGCGCCGCCCGACCGTCAATGGCCAGACGCCCCGCCGACCGATCCAACAGGAATCGACCTGGGGCAGCTAAGTGGATTTCCTCGCTTTGGGGGTGCGCCCGGCGAGTGGGAACTCCTGTCAAAGGCGAAGGCAATCCGCTCAACCCGCCCACTCCCACAGGGGCTGCCATATGGACCGGCAATCCTCCGGCCTGTCGGCCTACTTCAACCCCTTCGCCGCCCAGGCTGCCGCTGGCGCCCGAAGGGGTCCCGGCCTGGACGCCGGAACCACCCGCTCCCGGCGTCACGACTGCTTCTGTCCCCGGCAGGTCGGTCCGAACGGTTCGAGGGATGCCCCTGCCGGCCAAGGCGTTGCCCAACCCGTCCTCGCCCGCTTCATTTTGCCTGACCTTGCCGCTGGTACCCAAAGCCACTCCTCCGACCGGCCCAGTGCCGCTGCCTGGGGAACCGCCCGGCGTATGGCCTACACCGCCTGGTCGGCCAGAGGCCAAGGAGTCCGGCAGCCCGGCACCAGAGCGATTGCCGCCCGGCAAAGCAACCTCCCCAGAATCACCGGACGGCTCGCCGCCAGAAGGAGGCCCTTTTTGGGGACTGCCGCCAGCGTCCGAAGAGGTCCCCGCTTCCGGAACCTTGCCGGCCAGGTCGGCGGTGGGGAGTCGGCCCACATGTCGGCTCGGTCCTGGGAATCCTCCTTCTTGGGGCCAACCTGTGGTGGGTTCTCCCCCGCCGCCGGATCGGCGAAGTTGGGCCAATGCTACGGCGCCCCCGCCAGACGGAACCTGCCAAGATGCTTCTCCCGCTGCTCGGCTTCCAGGCAATCCGGCGCCGGCAGTGGTTCGGCCTACCGAAATTGTTCCAGGTTGGAAACTGCCCACCTCTTGGGCAGAACCATTGCCCGTACCGGCCAGCGCCGAGCTGCCGGGGGTTCCTGCGTCAGGGACCGTCTGCGGTGCGGCGCCCTCCAAGCCGGCCAATCGGTCTGCCCCGGTTCGGGTCCGACCAAGTTCCGGACGTTGGCCAAACGGCATTGCCGGGCCGCCAGCGTCCGAGGGTCTTGCCGCTCCGGTAACGGCGCCGCCTGGACCGGAGGGAGCGGCAGGGCTAACTGTTGGGGCGGATCGGTTGGCTTGTCCTATCGGCGCTCCGGGCGATTGCCGGGCTAAAGCCGTCTGCGACCCTGCTTCCCAGGGACGAAGCTGGTCGCCGCCGGAACTTTGGGCGGATCCCACCGCCCCGGCCAACGAGGCGTCTTCGTGCGGGGCGTCTCCGGTCGGCAGAGCCGCACCCGACTGGCGGCGCGGCAAAAGGCCCACGGCCTGCGTAGGTTCGAGGATTCCTTCTACTCCCTCTTGAGAGGCCTGGGCGCGTCGGGCGGCGGCGGCCGGCTGCGGCGAACCAACCCCGGTTACCGGACTGATCGCCCCACTCTGGGCCTGGGCTGGTCGATGTCCAGGTAGCCCCGGGGACTGCGCCTGCTGCGGGATCGGTACGGAATCAGCCTGGCCGACTTGCAGAGCCGACGGCGTGGACGCAGCCGTTGGACGGGACTCAGCTCCAGCCGCCGCATCAAACCGAGGCAAGTGCGCGGTTCGAGGGGCGGTCCGATCGACCGGACCGGCCTGAAGCTGCCAACTCGCTAAGGCGGAAGGTTCCGGCCGACGCACGGGTTCGACGGCCGCCGGACCGGTAGGGTTGGTCAGAGCGGCTTGAGGCTCCAGGACGCCGGGACGATCGGCCAGTCGGCCCATCGTTGGATTTTGGCGGGCCACCGTGGTTTGCGCCGGCGTAAGCGGCGACCGAACCTCAGGGGCGACGGCTGCTTCCGGGAGAGGCTCTTCCTGCACGGCGGCTTTGGCGGCTCGATGCGCCTGCCGGGCAGCAAGCCGATCCGGCGTCTGAGCGATTTCCAGTGGTTGCTCCTTCGGGCGATCCGCCAACGACGACCGGGGCGGCGGGGCCGGGGTCGGCGTTTGTACAGGAGAAGCCGGCTTCCTATCGGTCGGCGTGGTTTGGAAACGCTCTATGGCCAGCGGTCTGGGTTGATAAGGATTCGGACGCTGCGAAGCAGAAGCGGCTTGAGGCGGCGGGGCCTCGGCCTGGACGGACGCCTCCGGCGCCGGACGCACTTGCCGGTTCGGGCCTGCCTGTTCGGTTCTCGGAGTTTCCACAGGAGGTTGGACCTCCCGGCGGGCTGCTGCAACAGGCGACGGCGTGGGCCGCTCCAGGGCCGGAGGCGATGTCTTCGGCGCAGCAGGCTGAGGCGGCTGGGTCGGTTGCCGATCTAGCATCTCCTTGGGGACCGACGGCCCCTTCGGCGGAGCGGCCGGCCGAATCTCCGGCAAAGGCACAGGCCGAATCGGTTCCTGCCGAGGTTCTGCAATTTGCCGACGGATTGGCTCGCCGGACATCTCGGCCCGATGCGGGGGCGACACTTCCCGTCGTTCTAGGGGCGGCAGAGGCAACGGCGTCGATTCCGCCCGCTTGGGCGTTGGGACCGGAGGTTTTTCTAGGGTGGGCGGACGGTTTTCTTGGGATGGTTTGGTGGCTTGGGGCGTCTGCGGGGTCGGTAACGGAGTTTCCACCGGTCGATGATATTCGCTGGGAACTTCTCCTTTCTCCATGGCCGACTCGGGATAGTCCGGCACCGTAAGTTCCGCAAGTTCTTCTACTTTGTCGGATCCCGGTCTGGTCTGAACCACAAGCCGATAATAGCCGACCCCCAAACTCAACAGGAGCCATAAATGCGCCACCAAACTAAACAAAACGGCGATCTTCAGCCGCTGTTTCAATCGGCCCCGCACCCAGCGAATCGCCGCAAACCAAATCGCTAACGTCAGCCCGACCGTCGCAAGCTGGAAATAGGCGTTGTAGAAAAGCCGGGGATCGTCGAATCGGCTCAGGCCCAAAACGAGCCCCACCACAAACCCGGCCAAAATCACCACGAGGAGATTCACCGGCCAAAGCTGGTCTTCGACCTCCTCGTGGGGGATGATGCGAACCGGGCGGATTTGTCGGCGTACCGGCGCCATAAGGCAAGGTCTCCTCCAAACTTAGAGACGGACGAGTTCCTTCTTTTCTGCTCCAATGCGCCCCGCCGAACGGATGTTCTACGGTGTAGGTGGTTTAGTTTGGGAACCTATGGGCCGAGGCGGCTCCCGGGTAGTAACCCGATATTCTCGAAATCCGGCCTTTTTGCAGAGATTGATGGCGGCCACGATCGGCTGCCATCGGCAATCCCGATCTGCCCGGATCACCGCGGAAGCCCGACCGGGGTTGCTGGCCACACTGCGCCGACATATCTCTTCCAATTGGTCGAGGGAGACCATGCGGCCGGTTACGAAGTATCGGCCTTGGCGGTCGATATTAATGAAAAGTTCTCTGGGCTGGGCTACCAAGGGCCGGGCTTCGGAGGCGTCCGGCAGGTTCACCTCCAATTCTCGTTCTTCCTCGGCGAACCGGGTGGCCACCAGAAAGAAAATCAGCAGATTGAAGACCATATCGATCATCGGCGTCAGACTCAAACTGGCCAACGCCTCGCCCTTTTTGATCTTCACACTCATACCGGTTCCCTCTTCCCTTTGGGAAAGTTCGGCGACGATTGCTTCACTATTTCCTACCGGCGGGCGCCGGGGGCGGTTCGACTGTCATCCGTTCGAGTTCTTCCGGCGAGATGCGCAGTCGGCCTTCGTAGCGTTCCAACTGGGGCAGCACGCCCTGGAGGATTTGATCCAGTTCGCGGAAGAGTTTTTCAATGTGGGTCTCGAATAGATGGGCGGCGATGGCCGCCGGAATCGCCACACATAGCCCTGCAAAGGTGGTTACCAAGGCGGTGTAGATGCCGTTGGCCAGTTCTTGGGCCTTATTGGCGCCGGTGGGCAGATTGGCGGTTACGAAAAAGGCCATGATCATGCCTTGTACGGTGCCCAGAAGGCCGAGCAGCGGGGCCACCCCGGCCGTCAGGTTCAGCCAGCGCACATTGGCGTACAATCGGGCGGCTTCTCGCTCATTGGCCTGGGCCACGGTGTGTTCCAACTCTGGCAGAGGGCGTCCGACCTTCAGCAACATGGCCCGGATCACATTGGCTGCCGCCGAAGGATACCGTTGCGCCAGCCGATAGGCGGCCCTCGGCTCCAGACCGCCGGGATGTCCGGCCAACTTGCCCAGACCGGCGATGAGTCCCGGCGGAATCACCTTTCGCCGCCGCAGGGCTAAAGCCCGCTCCACGATAAAGGTCAAGGCGACCAGGGAGAGCAGCCCGATCGGGATCATCAGCGGGCCGCCTTTGAGCATCGTCTCCAGAAAGTTGAAGCTGGCCTCTTCTTGGTTGGCTGGGCCGGCGCGCTGTCGGCCCGAAGACGATGAAGGAGACGTTTCCGAGAGGGCCTGGTCGGCCAGGCGGTCGGCCTCGGCAAACCGGGCCGGTTCCTCCGGCGATCCCGTTGTCGGTTCCGCCGGCGCCGCTTCGGCGGGGGCCGCTGATCCGGCCATCCAAACCGACGCACTTCCCGAGGCCGCCCAAACCGCCCCCGACGCCCCGACCCTCCCCCCTGCTAGATCGCCGACGGCCAATCCGCCCAAGACCCAACCGGTTACTAGCAGCCCGACCGTCCCCCGACAGCCGCCGCCAAAAACGCCTCTTCTCATCAGGATCGTTCCTCCTCCAGCGTTTCAACCCTCTTTAAGGAAAAGGAAAACTCTTCTTATGAGCATACGCCAGCCGAAGAGCAAAAACAATCGGGATTGTGAAAAAAGGAAACTCTTCCACCTGCATGGAAAAGGTTCGTGACGGTCGCCGCTCCCACGCAGGCAGACCGCGTTCCCAAAGGACCCTCTGTTCCGAGAGCGTCGCACCCGCGGTTTACGGGAGGTTTTGGAGGGCCTTGTCCGCAGCGTCCCGCTTCTGCTGCAAGGCGGTCATTTCCCCCGGCGCCGGGGGCGGATCGACCGGCCAGGGATTCTGGAACCGATGGATCACCGCTTGATAAAGGTTCCGATATTGCAGGACCACCCGATAGGCTACCCCGCGAACGTTCCGATCGGGATTGCCCTGGATGCGGTCGATCAGATTCTCGACTTGCTGTTGGATGGCCGATTCGTCCAGAGAACAGAACCGCCGAAGCGAAACGCTCACCCGATGGTGATGTCGGCCAAACGGGATGTTCTGGATCACACCCTGCGGATCGGTGTAGGTGCGGGGGAAGAAGTTTTCGTAGAACTGGTCTTCGTCGTCGCGGATGTCCCGGCCGTAGAGGTCGGGGCCGCCGCTGGCCATGAAATCCATCGACCAATTAAAACTGCCGGCCATGGCGAAAAAGGCGTTCCGGTAGTTGGGGTCCTGATAGAGGCTCTCGACCAGATCGGTTTGCGGAGTCCAGAACCCCAGATCGTAGATGACCGGAATGCGACGATGCTCATTGTGCCAGCCGGTCCAGTACCATGCTTCGGCGTCCCAGGGCATGCGCTGGTATCGCCAGTCGTTGTCCAACAGGGGGCAATGGGCCGCTAGACTGTAATCGCCCAACGTCTGCTGCAACAGCGGGTACTCCCGGCGGATGTCGGCGTTGCCTTGCCGGGCGCCGTTGGGCATGGTCATCAGACTGTACATGTCCGGGTCGATGCTGGCGCCGAAGAGCAGCGGGCCGCGCACCACCGGATGCTCGATGCGGGGGTCATTGAGGCTGGCGATCCACGGCCCGCCCCCAACGCCCATGCCGGCGCCGGTGGGCCAACGGATCGGCTGCGGCAGCGCTTGGTCCATATCCACGGACACCGTTGGCCGGGGCAGATCGTTCATGTCTCGGGGCCAACGGGTAGCCCAGACGGCATGACGCGCTACGACCTGAGTACGCACCTTCCAAGCAGCCGCCGTCCCAAAGTTGATCATCAGCGCCATGATCATTAGCAGGATCGGCAAAGCCAGGGCCAATTCCAGCGGCGCTAAACCTCGCCGACCCAGACGCCGATGAGCCGACTTCCTAAGTCCCTGGGACCACTGCCGACTTAGCAACAGGGAAGTCTTCATACATTGATTCCTTTTTTAGCCCCACCGCCGGGGACCTGGGGAAAATTTCTCTTTTGGTAACATTTCAGTCGAAGGCAAAGGAGCTTATTTTAGAGCGAAATTTGCCTAAGATTGTCATTCCTGCGGAAGCAGGAATCCAGGCGTCCCTCACCCGGCCTGCGAAGCAAGCCGGCCTCTCCCACGGCAGGGAGAGGCAACCATTCTGGACTGCCGCTAGAGCGGGAATGACAAACTATAGGTCTATTCAGGCAACCTCATTCCTCGGCCGAAGTGTTCCCCATATTGTCTTTTAGTGGAAGTTGATGCGTTGGATGTCCTGGCTGCTCAGGCTGCGGAGGTTAGGCAGTCGGAAGCCGGCCAGTTCCGGCACCGGCGGCGGAGTCTGCAACACGGCGGCCAGGTTTGGATGCGTGGCCGGGGTCAATTGCACCGTCCAACTCTGGTTAAATAGGTCCCAGGCGTTTCGTTGGTCCGGCAGCGCCGGCGAACCCCGATCTCGCAAGGTGCGCCAATGCTGGCGCTGGACCGTCCACCCGATAATCTGGCTTGACCCGCCCGGCGGCGAATCAAACGGCGTGCTCGGATCGGTGGAGCTATCCTCATACAGCGGCCAATACTGCAACCGACGCCACGGCACGAAAAGCCGAACCTGCGCAAAGGCCAACGCCCCGCCCTGAATCGGATGGGGAAAAACCTGCGGCGCCATCGACGGCACATGCTCCGCATACGCCACGGCGATAAACGTAAAATCCTCATCCAAAAGGGCGTTCTGGGCCGATTGGATATCGAGCACCTCCCGCTCTTCGGTGCGGATCATAAACGGGAGATTCCGATCCGGATATTCTTCGTTCAAGAGTTTCGTCAAATGGCCGCAGGTGTAACCCCGCCACAGATCGTTAAACCGGCTCAGCGACGCCGGGTGATCGAACACCCACAGGGCTTGACTGTTGAGCTGGTTGAGATACTGCTGGGCGCGGCGCTGGCGCTGCTGCCGGGCCTTGTCCAGATACAGGCCGCCGACGATCTCCGGATCGACCACCGGCAGGACGCTATCGGCGCTATTGCTCTGGGAGACGGGCAGGCCGGTAGCCGGGTCCCATAGCACCGCCAGGATGGTGCGGTTGGGCAGGCTATGATGGCGAGCGATCTCCCGGGCCGCCTCCTGGGCTAGCTCTGGAAACACAGCCACCACGGCCCGCTGATACTCCGGGATCAATTCGTTGCTGAGAATATATTCACAAAGCGGCAGGAGCCGTTCGGCCGCCGTAGCCGCCCACTCGCTGTAAGCGGTTACCAGCGCCTGTTCATGCGGAACTTTGGCCAAGATGGCCCGGCCCAAACGGGGTATCTTCTGCTCCATCGTCTGGAGGCCGCGGATGCTCGGATCGCCGAACGAAGCACTGGCCAACGCCTGGCCCGCCTTTTGCCAGGCGCTCAGGATCGGCGGAACCTTCTGCTCGGCGTGCCGATCCCGACCTTCGCGCAGAAACGCCGTCAGCGCAAACACGTCGCAAAGCATATGGTTCGTAAAGGCCAGGATGTTCATCCCCCGGGCCAATACGACCCCCCCGGAATAAGCCGCACTGTCGGCGGCGTTTTGCATCTGCACTTTGCCGTTCACCTCCCGGCCTACATTCATCACCATCCCTAGCAGGATGGTAAAGATCAAAGCGGCAAAGACGGCCAAGATGCTGATCGTGCCCCGCTGGTCGCCGGGAAGGCGTCTCAACCGGCGGCGCAGCCCGCTTCCCAGACGCCAGAATAGGCATTTCCCTTCGTCGCTCCGGCGGGGATTATCTTTTTCGCTCCCCAGCCGAGCTTCCGGCCCGATTCGACCAAAAGGTTCGCACGTAACCTTTCGGTACGAGGATATCGAAGAGGAAAATTGGCTCATCGGCGAGCCCTTTACAGAAAGTGGTGTTCCGGGACGGTTAGGGACCAACAGGCGCTCAGGTTTCAGTAACTTTCATAATAGGGGATGACGGATTTTTCGCCTTCGTTGCCCAGGGTAGCGCTGGCCCACAGGGGGTATTTATAAACGCCGCCTTGGAGCGTGATTCGCTGGTCCACGGTATCTGTGGGGACTTTCGGGTTTGGGCGGGAGAGGAATCGGCCAGGACCGGGTAACAGCGCGAATTGATGATAGACGGTTACCGTAATCGGATCCCGCCAACCCAGTTCGTTCGGCGCAAACCCGAGCGGTTCGCCTCGACTGTCTAATACTTCTCTGGGTTTTCCTGGATCGATTCCCCACGGCGCCCACTGGGAATAATCCTGGAGCGGTAGTTCCGTGTTCGGATGGAAGAAGCGGACTTCGATCTGGGTGTTGGCCATTGCATAGGCCAGCTTGTTCCGAATTCGGGCCGGTATCCGCTGGTTGGATTGGGCCGAGGGGACCATGTCCCGATAGGCCCTCTCCAACACCCCGGCCACGGTAGGCCCATTGCCCTGCAGGGGAAGGTTCAGGTCGCGAGATGGACTGATCGGCATACAGGCCAACACGGCCGCTGTATAGATTTTTTCGTATTTGGGGCTGCCCGGCTGGATGACATACGTCAGCCCTTCGATCGGGTTTCCGCTGCTGGGACCAAAGGCGGGACTGGCCAAGTCCCAGACGGGTTCCTTCGTGTATTCGGCGTTGCGGTCGATCAGATAGGCGCTGATGCAATTAGCGGGTTCTACGCCCAGATTGGCGGGTATCCACACAATCGCCGCTCGGGCCGCCGCAAACGCCGCATATTGGACGACCCCGGCGGCAATCATCAACTGGCTGACCTGGATGATAAAGAGCATCACCAGGATAAAAAGCGGCAAGACCAGGACAAAACTGAGACTTTGGACCGCGCCGCTTTGGTCCCGATGCAAGAGGCGAAGCCGAGCTGCCTGCAACCGTGCCCCGCTCAACCAGATAAGCACCGCCGCCGCCGCCGCCCCAGCCGCTAGCAAGCCAAACCAGGGCAAACAGATAAGCACGATCGCCCGGCCCATGCGCAGGCCTCCTTCATGCGAAAAGCCTCGGTTGTCCTTCCGTCGGGGGGGACAACCCCGTTTTTGCCTCGCCGGTTTTATCTCGGCTTATATCAACCGGTTTTTAGATCAACCGGGCCAAGTCCCAATACACGATCACCACCGCCAGCAAGGCGCTGGGAGCTAAATAAAGCCGGGTTTGAAGCTCGCTGCGATGTTCTTCCGGTAGCGGCGCCCAGCGCCGAAGGGTTAAGGTCGAAATCGCCTGCCGCCATAACCGTAGGAGCAGTCGGCCAGGACCGATGCGACAAACCAACATCATCAGCCCCGCCGCCGCCCCTAACACAAACGTCCAAAGCAAGGCTTCCAGGCCTTGATAGGGGCCAAGGAAAGCCCCCACCATGGTAATCAACTTCACATCGCCGCCTCCTACGTGGAAAAACACGTAACAGACGACCATAATCAGCCCACACAGGAGGAATCCTGCCAGGCTTTGCCCCAGACCTACAAATCCCCAGGTCTTTTGCAGGTCGGCGGCGTCCACGACGCCCCAATACAAAAGGCCTTCGCCCACAGCGTTCAGCACAAAGGCCAGCAAAATACCTGGATATACAGTCCCGTTGTAAATCCTATGGCGGCGCAGATCAGTCGTACTGGCCGCCAGCAATAGGACCAACAATATCCCAATCGCCGCCATCAGCCGCCTGGACTAGGGCGTCAGGGTTCCCGTGCGGGCGTCGTCGGCGCCTTGACGCAACTCCTGCACACCCTGTTCGAAGTAGCTGCGGATGTACGGCCAGCCCACTTTGATCAAAAAGATCAAAATCGGTAGAGCAATCGCGCCGATGATCAGAATCGTTTCCAGACTCACCGCGCCTTGCTGGTCGTTGTGAATCTTGCGCAACAGCCGCAACATAGGCGATCTCCTTTGCTAAAAAGGTGTTTGGAAATTTGTTGCCACTTTGCCTCTTCCCAATAGGGCTGCTTTTCCCATTGTATCCATCGGGCGGCCTTACATAAACGGCGCCTTACATAAACGGCCAGGTGATCAACGTGCTAAGCATTTCGTAGGTAAGCCACATGATCTCTCGGCCGGCCGTCATCATGAAGGCCACCATAGGCAGGACCACGCAAAGAACCAGGACATAATCGAGGGAGGCGGCGCCACGCCTTTTGGGGGGGCTGCCTCTTTTCCTCAGGAGACGGACTCTTTTTCTCATGGTCAAGCCCTCGTTTTGTCTTCCCTCTACTTTGGCAGAGGGTTCCCTCAAGTTAAACCGAGGGGCCTAAAGAAAGTTTCGACCGGTTTTCCCTGGGTACTTTCTTCCCCTTGGTTTATTTCAGGATTTCTTTTTCCGGACAACTAGGAGGGGGAGATAGGCTGCCTGGTTGTGTTTCCGAGTTTGCACGTTTTATTACTCACCCCCTCTTTCAAGGGGACGGCAATTGTCCGTTCGCAATTAACCCTCGGAATGGCGTCCGGGGCCGCTCCCTATTTGGGGGGGCGCTGTAAGCTCCATAAGGAAGCCGTAGTCCGTACCCGATCCGAGATCCCCTGTTCCTGCACATCCATATGGAAGGATGGCTTTTCGCCGGTCATTTCCAACTCGGCCACAAGCCGACCCTCGGCCGTCCGGCCTTTGAGTCGGGAGATAAATATATCCCGCAACATATATTGATTATTTTGGTCTAAGCCGGCGGTTTCAGTGATTCGGGTTACTTTTCGGGAGCCGTCTTCGGTAAACCGGTCGATCTGCACGACCAGGTTGATGGCCGCCGCCACCTGCGCCCGGGCCACATAGACCGGAATCTCAATATCCGACATGAGCGAGAGGGTTTCCAGCCGGATCAAGGCGTCCCGCGGGCTGCTGGCGTGGATGGTGGTCAGGCTGCCGGCGTGTCCGCTGAGCATGGCCTGGAGCATGTCGAGGGCCTCGCCTCCCCGCACCTCGCCGACGATGATCCGGTCCGGTCGCATACGCAGGGCGTTTAAGAACAATTGCCGAACCGTCAGCACCCCCCGGCCCAGGGCGTCGCCGTGCTGGGCTTCCAGGTACAGACAATGCCGCTGGGCCAGCCGAAGCTCCGAGGTGTCTTCAATCACCACGATCCGCTCCTGTTCCGGGATGGAACGGGACATGGCGTTCAGCAGCGTGGTTTTGCCCGTGCCGGTCCCGCCAGAAATCAGAATGTTTTTCCGCAGTCGGACGCACAGTTCCAGGAACTCTTTGGCCGATTCCGAGAGGCTATTGAGCCGAACGAAGTTTTCTAGCGTCATGGCCTCCCGGGTGAATTTGCGGATCGTCAGATACGTTCCGGTGCGTGCGCAAGGAGGCAACACCGCATGAACTCGCGAACCGTTCGGAAGCCGAGCGTCCAAAACCGGATGTTCTTCGCTGATCTCCCGACCCACCCACTGGGCGACATTGTGGATGGCCGACACCAAGGCGTCGTCGCTGGGGAACCGGGCGTTGGTATGTTCGAGTTTGCCCCGCCGCTCGATGTAAATATCATCGTAGCGGTTGACCATGATCTCGGTAACCGAATCGTCCTCTAAGAAGGAGAGGATCGGTTCAAGAAAGAAACGGACGCTCGCTTCAAAGATCGTTTGCCGACCCACTGGTCCGTCGCCTTATCTCTGTCCGAGGAAAGAACGTTGGAGGAAAAGTCCTGACGCCCTGGCCCATGGTTTCTTCCCATGTATTCTCCCCCGGCAGGGGAGGATTGTCAAGAGGGTAAGGGGGTAAAAAGGCCCTTTTCGATGTTCTCGGGAAAACCTTCCGCCGGGAATTGTCCCCATCGACTCCCGAGGGGGAGATTCCCTTGGAAAAGCCCCGAGGGGCCGCCCCGGCGGCAAAGTCGGCTTTTTATCCCCCCCGCGGGATTATGGGGAGGGGGGTTGGGGTTCGTACCACTCGCCCCGGAGGAACCGAGCGATCAGTTCGATCTGTTGCCGGGAAAGTTCTTTCTCGAAGATAGGCATCCGGTCGTTTCGGGAACCATAGAATTTCGCCGCCGCCGGATTGCTGGTGATCTCCACCAGCCAGCCGAGCGATCCATAGCCGGTCAACTCCGGCCCGCTTTGGGTCCCTTTGCCATGAAAGCGATGGCACCCGGCGCAGTTTTGCTGGAAGAGTTTTCGGCCCTCGTCGATCCGCTGTTTTTGTTGGGCGAGTTCCGTTTGCTGGCGGGATAGGTCGGCCTCGGCGGCGAGCATAAGGGCAATGCTATCCATCTGTTCCTGCACCTCTTTGCGTTCGTCGGCGTCCAGGTCGGCGTACATTTCTTTGATCGTTCGGACCATATCGCCGTTTTTGAAGGCCGTACCGCCGAAGTACTCAGGGGACTGAATCCGCACCGGATCGAGCCAGCCGCGCACTTGCTGCGGCGTACCGAAACCACCCAAATTGGGCGCCGAAGGTTTTTCCAGGCGAAACTCCTTGCCCAGGCCGCCCACATGAGCGTGACAAGAGGCACAGTGCTGGGCGAAAAGCCGGGCGCCTTCTGTCTTCGGGTCCGTCTTCAGCAAGCTCAGCGCCCCGGAAGGCGGGATGCCCTGGCCCTGGGCCAACTCGACGGTCCGCTGGGCCAACTGCTGTTCCTCGGCGACGGCGGCCTGGTGTACGGGATCGTTGGCGTCCGCGCGATAAGAAATCAATGTTAATATCGCCAATCCGCCGCCAATGACAATCAGAATCCCCACATTCAACAAATACCCCCACCGCCAGCGGGCCAGAAACGGCATGGCCAAAAACACCAGCACCATCAGCCCTGGAATAATAAAGATCGGGAAAATCTTCCACGATAGCCCGGTGCCGAAAATGCCCGAGCCGGGGATCATCTCCGACAGGCCATACACTCCGCGCAGCGACCATTCCGGACGGGCCGCATCGTAAAAATGCGTCGAGTCCGCCGGCGATCCTAAATGGACGCCTTCTCGTCCCACCAGCGCCAGCACCGCCAGCATCAGCACCAGACAGGCTGCTGCGTTTCGGACCGCCTGGGCCGGCCAATACGACCCCGCCGGCAACGGCGGCGCATGGGTCACTATCCGGACCCGCCGCAGCAAGGCCAAATGGGCCCATAAAAGCAGCGTAAAACCAAACGCCAACACCCCCACATGCAGGGCAAAAAATCGGGTGAGCGTCAGCGTGCCCAGGTCCGGTCCGGGACCGCCGATGGCCACTTTCAAAAGACTCTGCCCCACCACCGGCAGTAGGGTCAAAAACCGCACCCGCACCGTAGTGGCCGAGAAGGCGTTCCGGTCCCAACTCAGCAAATCGCCCGTCAGGCACAGGGCCATGCTACAGAGAAACAAAAAAATAGCCGTCCAAAAGACCAGTTCCCTTGGCCAGCGATATTCGCCCAAAAGCACCATGCCGGCCACATAAAGTCCTAGCAAGGCGACCAACACCTGGGCCGTGTAGTGGTGGATGCCGCGCAGCAGCCAACCGCCCGGCAATTCGTACTGGATGTAATAGACGCTTTCCCAGGCGGTCTGGGCGCTGGGACTATAGTGCATCCAAAGGACTAGTCCGGTGATTGCCTGAACGATCAGTCCGAACAGGATCGCCGCCCGCACCGCATTGCCCCAGCTAAGTCCGCCCAGGACCGCTCGGCCAGAGCACGTGTGTAGGGCCGTCTTCAGCCCGGTCCGTTCTTCCAACCAATCCGCCAACCGTTGCCCAATGCTCATACCTCTTCCTCCTTAGCGGCTGTGCCGGTGCGGAAGTTCTTAAACCGAACATACACCACGCCGTCTTCGATCTTCACCTCGTCTAGGGTGTCCATGTCCCGGGGACTTTCGGAGACGGCGTCGGTGCGCCGACCCTCCAGGTCGAAATTGGCCTTGTGGCAGGGACAGTAGAACTTTTTGAGCACCTGGTCGCTCTGCTTTTCTTCCATGTAGGAAATGCCGCAGCCCATGTGGGGGCATTTCGCTTGAAAGGCCACCACTTGATCCTTGCCGACCCGACGCAAAAAGACCTGCCCGATCGGCTCGTTCGGATACACGGTCCAGGCGTCCCGCCGTTGGGCCAGGATGGGGAATTTCTTCGGCGTGCCATCTTCCGGCAGGCTGTCCAGGGGGGCCACCCGGGTGAACTCCGCCGCGCCTTGGCCCTTTTGTCGGGCTGGGGCAAAAAAGCTCCGCACCGCCGCTCCCACCGGCGCCAGATACGCCACGATCCAAGCGCCCAGAGCAACCAGTTTCGCTAAAAAACCCCGTCGCTGGGTGGACGGCAATTCCGGCCGTAACGAAATCTCCTCAACCATCGTTCTGCCTTCTCCTTATTCTCCGGAGATAGAATCCGCTCCGCGTAAAAACGCCTTTTAGACGGACCTTGATTATACCCGCCGTTTGGAGAAAAGAAAACGTCCCGGCCCGTAACTTAGGCTGTCTAGCCTGAGTCAGCGGCCGCCTAAACAGACGGCGTTACAGGACGCCGTCTAACAGCCGACGGTACGTAACTCAGGCTGTCCAGCCTGAGTCAACCCGTAACTTAGGCTGTCCAGCCTGAGTGAATCACCATCTACCAGACGGCCCTGCGCTTGCCGTATGGACGGCCAGCGTTACAGACGGCGATGCGCCCTATGAAGCGGGACCATTTACTCTTTGCCGGGAATGGTCAGGGTAACGGTCAGCGCTTTCTTCGGGGCAACCAGGAAGTTGACGGCCGTGTATTCTAACTGGATCGGTTTGGTCGGGTCAGCGGCGCCGATTTTTACCAGGCTGACCGTACCGGCCGGCAAGACCAGCTTGGCCGGTCCCGAACCACCAGTCCGCTCTAGCTGAATATTCACTTCCGAGCGATTCCGAATGTGGACGAACACGGCGTTTTTCACTCGAAGGTGCGGCGGCAGCACCTCGACCGAGGCATCGAACATCGGCCGGAGCCACTCTTCCCGACCGATCAATTGATCTTTGTACCAGACCAAGGTTCGGCCAGCCCGTAGGGCCTCTTCCACCGCAGGGAGCGTCTTTTCTTTGGCAAAGACCAGAGTACAGGTCCGATGGTCCGCCGCCGTGTTTTGCTTCTTGAGGTCTGGCTCATGGATGTCTGTGTTGCCGACCATGGTGAGGTTCTTTTCCAAGGCCCAGCCGTGGGCTTCCTCGTAGTAGCTTTCGCCGTTGCAGATTTCGATGCCGTGGAGCCATTTTTTCTCATAGAGGGCGGTTTGCACGTCGCCCCACTTGCCCTTTTCCGGTCCTTGCCAACCGGGATGGTTCCAGAAGAGAAAGGCCCCTTGCTCGATGGCCCGGCGGAAGACTTCCATCAGGTCTGGCTGATCCAGGGCGGCCGCGTCCTTGAGAAACAGAGCGTTGAAATGGCCCGGCGGCGTATCGCGGGTGATCTCGGCCCCTCGGATCAGCAAGATATCTCGGCTTGCGGATTCGCCTGTAAGCAGTTCATAAGGACGATTATGTTTGGTGGGCAGATCGTCCTTATGCGGCTGGTATTCGATATGATCGGTAATGGCAATGACGTGCACCCCTTGACGCCAGGCTTCTTTGGCCCGGATGGGCGGCCAGACACTGCCGTCGGAAAACACGGTGTGCATGTGGAAGTCGCAAACAAGCGTCCGATAACCCGGCAGATCGGGAAACCGAATTTCCTGCCGAACCTCTTGGGCCTGGACCGCCAGAACCAAGCCAAACCACCATAGCCCCATCATCCCGTATCGCAGCAAACGCAACATCAGCAGTCTCCTCCAAAAAAGGCACATATCCCGAAACACCAATCCAATACGATTATGGAATCCCTTGTGGGGGTAGGGGAATAATGTCTCCTCCAGGGAAACAACAAACCTAGTTCCCTAGCCTACTACCTTGGCAGGTTGCCGGGCAGGGCATCAAAGGTGGGATATGGGGACACTGTAGGGAAGGCTGGATTGCGGACGCGGTATCCAGTCCCCGGAAAAAATCTGGTGTTTTCGGTGTTTTCCGGAGTTTGCGGAATGGGCCGCAATCCCGGTTTTCGTTAGGCTTTGTGCATGGCCAGATAGACTTTGCGGACGGCCTTGATGATGTCGGCGACATCTTCGTCGGTGTATTTGGGGCCGATGTGCGGGCCGCCAAACCGACTCAAAATGTCGCCGGTTTTGGGATAGGCGGCTGCGCCGTATTGGATCTGCTGGCCCCGCTCGCTCTTAAACGACGGCCAATCCGGATGGATGGTTCGCTTTTGTTCCACCCGGTCATCCGCAGGCAAAAAGACGGAACCGGCCGGGCCCATGGCCGAGATGCCCTCGGCCCGCAACGCCCGCAGGAATCGATCCCGGCGCTGGCGGTTACCCATGTCGATCATTACTGCATAGCCCAGATCGCCTTCCGGGCAGCCGGTTTTGCGGAACTTGATGCCGGGCAGGTCCTGGATGCCCTCTTTCACCTTTCGGGCGTTCTTGCGCAGGTTGTTGCAGATGGTATCTAGTTTGCGCAGTTGTGCCCGTAAGACCCCGGCGGTCAGCTCGCTCATCCGGAAATTGCACGAGGCGAACGAACCGAGCACGCCATTGCCGATGGTTTCCTGGAAGCATCGGCTCACCGTGCCGACGTCATGGAACCGGAACGCTCGTTCATAGAGCACCGGGTCATTGGTCATCACCGCTCCGCCTTCGCCGGAGGTGATCGTCTTACTGAGTTGGAAGCTATTGATGCCGATGTCGCCGATGGTGCCCAGGTGTTTGCCTTTGTATGTCCCGCCGACGCACTGAGCCAGGTCTTCCAGCACGCGGATTTTGTGCTTTCGGGCGATTTCCATGATCCGGTCCATGTCGCAGACGCCGCCTTGCAAGTGGGCCACAATGATCGCCTTGGTCTTCGGCGTAATGCGCCGTTCGATGTCGTCCGGGTCGATGCCCAGGGATTCGTCGATCTCGGCAAAGACCGGCAAGGCCCCGGAGAGCACAATGGCGTCGTAATCGGCGTACCAGTTCCAGGCCGGGCAGATGACCTCGTCGCCGGGGCCGACTTCCAGAGCCGCCATGGCCGTATAAAGGGCCGTGGTACCCGAAGTAACTCCGATCACATACTTAGCGCCCAGATACTTGGCGTATTCCCGTTCAAACTGGGCCACCTTGCCGCCCTCATGGCGGAACGGACTCCGGGAGTCGATCACTTCGATCAGTTCCTTTTTTTCTTCGTCGTCATAGTATTGGGGGCCGTAGCAGCCGGTGCTTAACATGTTTTTACGTACCGGGGTTCCGCCTTCGATAGCCAGCTTCTCCCCGGCCGGTTTTTCTTCCGCACCGGCGGCGCCGCCAGCGTGGCTTCCCAACCAGGCCGCCCCAGCGCCCAAAGCGCCCAACGATTCCAAAAACTCACGCCGTGTCGGTTGGAAGGGGTTCATCGTAGTTATCTCCTTTCAAGGGGAAAGTAGAGATCAGTCTATTGCCGTTTGAATAGTCGTAATATTTCCGTCGGATGAATAACAACCACCTCTGCCCGCCGTAGGAGAGGCCGGGAGAGAGTCTCGCCCGCTAGGGCGAGGGAGGAACGGCTGGGGGAGGGGGATACAAAGTCGCCTCCCCTTCAATATACTCCTACTGCTTCGGTACCGCAATCATATCCACGACCACCGTGCGGTCCGGGATGGCCACGCCGGAGACCATCGCCTTGGAGGCGGCGGGCGGCCGTTTCGGGTCGAAAATTTTCGACCGGATCGCATCCAACGCCTTGCTGGAGGCGGCGTCCCCGCAGTAATAAGTGGCCTTGACCAGGTGGCGAAGGTCGCTGCCGTTGGCCTGTAAAATCTTTTCCAGCCGAGCGAAGATCGCCTCAACCTGTTTGTCTCCTTTGGCTGGTTCGGGGCTGGCTAATGTTCCGATGTAAAGGATTTTGTTGCTCCGGACGCGTGCGGCCCGGCTAAACCGAGGCGACGCCTCCACGCCGGGCGGATTGTAGTAATGCACCGGTTTTTCCACCGTTTCGTCCGGCTTGGGCGGGTCGGCAGCCACCAACTCGATTTCCACCGGAGCACTGGATTTCCACTGGATGATGCTCATCGGCGGGGCCACTTGCTTGCCCCAAAGGGCAACCAGTTCCTTTTGGACCGTCTCGGCCTGCTCCATCGGCCCCAGGAAAACCTTCACCTGCACCACATGTTCCGGGCCTAAACCCATTTGGCCGAGCATGGCCAGCAGGGTTTCCAGAGATTTCTTGGCGGCGGGGACCGGTTCGCCCTTTTCCGGCTGACCCGACAGATACGCCACGCCGCCAGCGGGCAACACCGCTACATGGCTGGCCGTGGCAAGACCGGGCAGGTCCGCCGAACGTTTGCGAAGCACCTGACCTGCGGAAGCGGTTTCGGCGGCTTTTTCTAACCGGGCCACGGCTACCGCATCGGCCGCCACAAGCGCCCCTTGGACCGGCAGCGGCGTAAGCACCCAGTTGACGGCCGGTTTGGTCTGGCCGGTAAACTGCTCGGCCAGCACTTTCTGCACCTTTTCCGTCGCTTGGGCGTTTGTAACATGGATTTCCAGCCGAACCAGGTCCTCCAGGCTGCTGCCGACCAGGCCTAGGGCTTTTTGCAGATTGGCCAGCACCTGGCGGGTTTGGGCTTCTACGGTGTCGCCGACCAACTGCCCTTGGGCGTCCAGGGGAAGCATTTGGGCCGTATGGGCCAACGCCGCCCCCTCGACCAATACCACCTGCGAACAGCCCGCCCCCGACTCGGAACCCAGATAGCAGACCTTTGGCTTTTGGGCTTCTTCAGCCCAGGCGGGTTGTCCCAGTCCGGCCCCACAGACCGCTACAACCCCCCAAATGGCCGCCGTCCAAATACGAGGCACCCGACCGCCTAACCCCCAACGGCTTGCCGACTGTTTCTCCCAAAGGCGTTTCATAGACGCGTCCTCCTAAAGAAGTAAAAACCCAGAAGGGAACACCTATTCCTTTCTCTAAGATAATCTAAGCCGACTCCCTTTTCAAGCAAACCCGCTTTCCTTCGAGCCGGCTGCGTTGTCGCCGCCGACCTACAACCGCTTGCGATAGCATCAGGATGCTCGCTTCAAGCTATAGTAGTTGAAGTCCCACCGCAATCGGCTCCCCTCTATTCTTTATGCTTTTGGGAGGGCCACGGAAACGCAGTCTGTTAAGAGCGGCTTGGTTCCCGTCGGACAGACGGCGATACGTAGCCCAGTCTGTTCGACTGGCTTGGTTCCGGGGGACGGACCGGCCAGCCGTCGGGCAGACGGCGCTGCCTACGAGGCGCCGCACGAGAAATAAGAGGCGATCTCTTTCCTATTTTCTCAAAATTGTTTTACAATAGAAGGTTCCTAAGAGGCATAGGAACCGATTCCGCCAGACACAATTGGGAAAATCTAGCGTCAGGGCCGATCCTCGGGCAGGGGAAGGACTCTCCGGGGGAGGGGCGGCCTCCCGGGCGGTGTTTCCTGAAAGATAGGAGGGCCAACCAGACGATGGCCGACATTCTTTCCTTTTAGGCGGTGGAAGAAAGTATTTCGATGTCCAAGATGACGTATAAAGACGCCGGGGTCGATCTGGATGTGTATAACCAGGCGATGGAGCGATTGCCGCAGCTTTTGGCCCGCACCTATTCGCCCCGGGTGATTCCCCTGGAAGACGGCTTTGCCGGGCTGTTTCAGTTGGATTTTAGCAGTCGGCTGTTTGCCCGCAATTATCGGGACCCGGTCCTGGTGGCCTGCACCGACGGCGTGGGCACCAAACTGAAGGTGGCCGGGATGATGGGCGTCCATACAACGGTCGGCATCGACCTGGTTGCCATGTGCGCCAACGACGCCATCTGCTGCGGGGCAGAACCGCTGTTCTTTCTGGATTATGTCGCTATGAGCCGGGACGACCCCGATCTGCTGGAACAGATCGTCCAGGGGATTTCCACCGGCTGTATGCAGGCCGACTGCGCGCTGTTGGGCGGCGAGACGGCTATTTTGCCGGACTTTTACGCCCCGGGCGATTACGACCTGGCCGGCTTTTGCGTCGGCGTGGTGGAGCGTCGCAGCATCATCGACGGCCGGGCCATCCAACCGGGCGATCTGGTCATCGGGTTGGCTTCCACGGGGTTCCACTCGAACGGCTACAGCCTGGTTCGCAAGGTGGTCTTTGAACGGGCGGGGCTGAAGGTAACCGATTATGCACCGGAGCTGGGACGCACCGTCGGCGAGGCCCTGCTAGAGCCGACCAGGATATACGCCAGGCCGGTTCGGCAGGTGTTGGCCCATTATCGGGTGAAAAACGTAGTACACGGCATTGCCCATATCACGGGCGGCGGCCTGCGGGAGAACATCCTGCGGATTTTACCGCCGGGGGTGCAGGTTGTCTTAGAGCGGGGCAGTTGGCCGACGCCGCCGGTCTTTGGCTGGGTACAGCGTCTGGGCGAGATCGACCAGGAAGAGATGGAACGCGTGTTCAATATGGGGATCGGCATGGTCCTTCTGGTCAGCCCCTACTATGCGGAGAGCATTCGGCATCAGTTGGCCCATGCGGGCGTTTCGAGTTGGCAGATCGGCCAGGCCGTCGAAGGCCCCCGCGAAGTACTCCTTCGGTAAGAGAGAAGGGTATCTCCCTGTTTGGGGAAGAGAGCGGCTTTTCTATCTTGTCCCGCTAAAGCAATGACGAATAGCCCGACGATTTATCGTGGGGAAAACCTACGTTAATCGCGCAGTTCCAAGATAAAAGGTTCATTGCGGGACTTGACTTCGACGGCGATCCCGCTTGTCTGTGGGCTTAGGTATTTGGCAGGGATCAACGGTTTGCCTAACGGGGGCTCTTTATTAGGATCGGGCGGCGGGGCGTCTGGCGCCTGATTGTCCATACAGGTGACGGACACCCGATGTTTTCCGATAATCGCTCCGTCGTT
>JAKPGL010000044.1 GCA_029550925.1 Planctomycetota bacterium | reverse complement strand
TGGGCCAGAGGAGGCGGTCATGGCGATGGAAGCCATTCATGTGGGGACCTCCGGGTGGACCTATTCGGATTGGAGCGGGGTGTTTTATCCGCCGGACCTGCCGGACTCGGAACGTCTGAGCTATTATGCCGCCCAGTTTGACACGGTGGAGATCAATTCCACCTTTTACCGGTTTCCGCCGCAGACGATGATCACGGCCTGGAATCGGCGATTGCCGGAAGGCTTTCATCTGGTGGTCAAGGGGACTCGTCGGGTAACGCATTTTCAGAAGTTGGTCGATTGTCAGGAGGTGCTCCGGGCGTTTTTGGAGCGGGTCGGGGCGCTGCGCACGCTGCGGGTGGTGCTTTGGCAATTGCCGCCGTCGCTCCGCCAGGACCTGGAGCGTTTGGAGGGATTTTTACAGTTGCTTCGGCGGGAGGCGGCCGGCGTGCGTCATGCGGTGGAGTTTCGACACGCTAGTTGGTGGACGGAGCAGACGGCGGAACTGCTTAGGCGGTATGGGGCGGCGTTTGCGGCCGTCAGCCATCCGAAGTTGCCCGCCGAGGCACCGCCCACGGCGGATTTCCTCTATGTGCGGTTCCACGGCTTAGGGAAACAATTGTACCGATATGACTACTCTTCGGAAGAATTGGCCGAGTGGGTGCAGCGACTCCAACCGCATCTGGCGGGTCGAACCCTGTATGCCTTCTTCAACAACGATTACGAGGCATTTGCCCCCAGAAATGCCTTGACGTTCCGACAAATGTTGGCCGACGCCCTGGCCAATAGGAAACAGGGCAAACCAGGCAGCGGGTAAGCGTATCGCCCCGAGACGGCGAAGAAAACTCCCTGACAAAAGCCATCTCCAACTTCAGAAATATGTTTCGCAGAAGAAGCAGGTAGTTCTTTTTATTGAAAGGAGCCTTGTCATGCAAAGTCGCCGTGGGTTCAGTTGGGTGGTGTTGGCTAGTGTAGCGGTGCTGGTGGGGACGGGGGTATTGGTGGTAGCAGAGGACCTAGGGACGATCGGCGAAAATCGTTCATCGGCGGATAAATCTGTCGGCGTGTGTGATCGCACCCTGTCAGGCGCGGAACCTTCGTTCCCCACGTTCCGCTCGGCGAGTCGTCCGGCAGAGGCGTCCGAGTTTTTGGGAACATCTTCCCTGGCCGGGCCGACGCCGACCGCCGAAGCCTCCTCCCAGCAGCCTCCTGACCGGCAACCGTTGGCTCAGGAGAAGGAGTTGGTATCCGCCTCGGCGGGTGAGGCGGATACAGCGGCGGACGGCAAGCTGCGGATCATCTGTTTTGGCGCCCATCCGGACGACGCCGAGATCCGTTGCGGCGGGGTAGCCGCCTTGTGGGCGGCGGAGGGCCATCATGTGAAGTTCGTTTCGGTAACCAACGGCGATATTGGCCATTGGGCGATGGCCGGCGGCCCATTGGCCCAACGTCGAACCGCCGAAGTCCACCAGGCCGCCAAAATCCTCGGCATCCGCACCGAAGTGCTCGACATCCACGACGGCGAACTGGAACCGACGTTGCAAAACCGGAAACTCATCACCCGGCTTATCCGAGACTGGCAGGCCGACATCGTTATCGGCCATCGACCCTATGACTACCATCCGGACCATCGGTACGTGGGCGTTCTGATCCAAGATTCGGCCTTTATGGTAACGGTGCCGTTTATTTGCCCGGACAGCCCGCCGCTCAAACGAAACCCGGTCTTTTTGTATTCCTACGACGGGTTTCAGCGGCCGGTGCCTTTCCGGGCGGACGTCGTCGTGGCTATTGATTCGGTGATCGACAAAAAGATCGACGCTTTGGCGGCCATCGAGTCGCAGTTTATCGAGGGCGGTGCATTAGGCTCGGCGGAAACCGCCCCTAAAACTCCCGAACAGCGCGAGGCCAAACGACAACAGGTTCGAGAGAGTTTCCGACGTCGGTTTACCGACCTGGCCAATCGCTATCGGGACAAACTCATCGAACTGTACGGCGAAGAGGTGGGCAAAAAGGTCCAATACGCCGAAGCGTTCGAGATTTGCGAATACGGTCGGCAACCTAACCGAGAAGAACTCCGACGACTATTCCCCTTTTTGCCGAAATGATAAGCAGCGCCGTCAGGAAGTATTCCGCCGCTGTAAACTACTTGAGTTGCTTCTCACATCCCAGGGCACTCTCTGGGATAGGGGCGAGGCCAATGCCCTTGGGACGGAGCAACTCTTGTCCTACAATAGGAAGAGACGATCGGGTCGAAAGGATAGGGTCCTATTCGTGCATGGTCTTGGCCCCGGAGAAAGACGTAGATGCCTTTGGAAAGCATCCTCGTTGTGGATGATGAAGAAGAAATTCAGCAGTTGATCGATTATACCCTGAGTAAAGAGGGGTATCGGGTCCAGTGCGTTGGTTCAGGGGAAGCGGCGTTGGCGGAATTGCGACGGGAAACTCCGGACTTGATCATTTTGGATTTGATGCTTCCGGGCATGGACGGTCTGGAGGTGTGCCGACGGTTACGGCGCGAACCGGAGACGAGTCAACTGCCGATCGTGATCCTGTCGGCCAAGGGGGAAGAATCGGACATCGTGGTGGGGTTGGAATTGGGGGCGGATGACTACATCACCAAGCCGTTCAGCCCCCGGGTGTTGCTGGCGCGGATTCGGGCGGTGCTTCGGCGTAAACAGGCAGAGATCGCCGAAGAGACCGCGCCGCTGCGGATCGGCGAGTTGGAGATCGACCCGGCTCGGCATCGGGTGTTGGCGGCCGGCAAGCCGGTGCGGTTGACGTTGACCGAATTCCGGGTGTTACATGCGTTGGCGCGTCGGCCGGGCTGGGTGCTGACCCGCCAGCAGATCGCCGCCGCCGTCCACGGCGATGAGGAGCCGGAAGTCGATCGGGCCATTGATGTCCAGATTGTGGCCCTGCGCAAGAAGCTCGGCTCAGCCGCCCGATATATCGAAACGGTCCGAGGCATTGGCTACCGATTTAAGGAACCTGGGTAATGGGGCTTCAGCGTCTTTCGGTCCTAGGACAGGCTAGATGGGCTGTAGTGTTGACGGCGGTTTTGGCTGTCGGGGGGCTTGCCCTGGCCGGCGGCTGGAAATGGCGGCAAACGGCCTACCAACGCGCTTTCGAAGAACTGATCGAGCGCGCGTATTTGGTCGAACCGGTGCTTCGTCCGTATCTGGGGAAGGCATTGTCTCCGAATACCTTCGGAGAGCACTCCGGGCAGAAGGAAGATACCGCCGAGCAGAGAGGTTCCGGGTCAAAACCATCCGGTCCACCGCCTTCGGTTGCACCGTTGGCCGAAAAGGGCCAAAAAATCCAGGAGCTTTGTCTTCAGATGGGGCGGGCTTCGCAGACCCGGATCACCCTCATTTTGCCCGACGGCACGGTGCTGGGCGAGTCGGAAGAACAACCCGATCTGATGGAGCCGCACGGAACCCGGCCCGAAATCGCCCAGGCCATTCAAGGCCAACCGGGCACATCGCTTCGATATAGCCATACCTTACGACAATGGATGTTTTACGCGGCGACGCCAATCCGGGATGGGGAGCGGACGTTGGCCGTCCTGCGGCTCTCGCGGGCGAAAGAACTGGTGGATCGCCAACTGTACGGTATTTGGATTTGGATGGGGACGGCGGCGACGGCGATGATCTGCCTGGGCGTTGGGATGGGATTTTGGCGTCTGCGGCCGTTGGGGTTTGGATGGCAAAACCTCCTCCAAGGGGCCAATCGGTTCCGCCAGGGCGATTACACAGGCCGAATTTTGGTGCAAGGTCCGCCGGATTTGGAGCAACTGGCCGATTGGCTGAATCAATTGGCCCAATTGCTCCAAGGCCGACATCGCACCCTGCTGGCCCAGGAGTCCGAACTCCAGGCGATCCTCTCCAGTATGAGCGAAGGTGTCTTGGCCGTCGATTCCCAGCGGTGTATCTTGTGCTTGAATCAATCGGCGGCGGAATTGTTAGGACTAGAGGAATCCGGCCAGATGGGCCGACCTTTGGAAGAAATCGGCCGACATCCGGAACTCCATCGCCTGGTGGAGGAGGTGTTGGCCAAGGGGCAACCTATTGTCCGCCAGATGCAGTTGCCAGGCCCGCCGTCCCGAGAGGTTCAATTACAGGGTGCGGTGCTGCGGGATGCAGAAGATATGCCGTTGGGCGCTTTGGTGGTGCTGAGGGATGTAACCCGGCTTCGCCAATTAGAGAACTTGCGACGAGACTTCGTGGCCAATGTCTCGCATGAGCTAAAAACGCCGCTCACCTCTATTCAAGGATTTGTGGAAGCTCTCTTGGACGGGGCCTTGGAGGACCGGGAGCAGGCGGAACGATTTTTGAAAATCATTGCCGCTCAGACCCAACGCCTGCAAAACCTTTTGGAAGACCTGCTGAGCCTTTCTCGCATCGAACAGGAAGAGGAAAACCAGCAAATTTCGTTAGAGCCGGGGCCGATTCGAGAGGTGTTGCAATCGGCCATCGAAGTTTGTCGGCCCAAAGCGGAGGAAAAACAGATTCAGGTCCAATTGGATTGTCCGGAGAATTTACAGGCCGCCCGCAATCCGGCCCTTTTAGAACAAGCGGTGGTCAATTTGCTGGATAATGCGATAAAATACAGCCCTGAGGGCCAACCGGTCCATGTGGAAGCCTTCTTGGAAGGCCAAGAAGTGGTGATCCGGGTGCGGGACCACGGCTGCGGCATCCCGCCGGAACATCTGGAACGGATCTTTGAACGGTTTTATCGGGTGGATAAGGCCCGGAGCCGAAAACTCGGAGGCACCGGCCTGGGACTAGCCATTGTCAAACATATCGCCCTGGCCCACGGCGGCCGCGTGGCCGTCGAAAGCCAAGTAAGTCAAGGGAGCACCTTTTTCATCTACTTGCCGATCCAGCGCCAGTAACCCTTCGGTCGGGTGAAAAAATCTGCCTTCGCTCCCCGTAGGAGAAACAGACCAGGTGCTGGCCCGGCCGGGTACGGGACCTTCGGCGCCGTCCGCGTTAGGAATCGGCTTTCCGTAGCATGGGTGCGGGGCGTTCCTGGGGGCATCGGTTGGAAGCCGATGCTACGATCCCTCTCACCCTGGGCCTTTCCCGCCGGGGAAGAGGGAAAGAAGGAGTTCCTCTTCTTTCGGTTGAAATGTTACCAAATCCAAAGCAAGTCTGAGGCCCCTACAAGGAGGTAAAACATGAAGAAGTCGTTTTTGCTGAAGCGAACATGGCAGTATCTATGGAAGCTCGGAGGAGTATGGGCCTTGGTGGTTACGGCAGGAGGGTTGGACGCCTGGATGCTCGAGGCCGTCGCTGCAGACGCCTCTAGCTTACTCCCGCCGATCTCCCATCGGACGGCGGCGAACCCGGTAGCATCCCCGCCGGGCGAAGCGGCGGCTGAAGACCCCGGCCTGAAACCATCTCCAGCGGCCCCTCCAGAAGAATCGGCCGATTCTCCTAGCAGCCCCCTACCGCCGTCAAAGCCCACTCCGTCTGCTCCGTCGGCGCTTAAGGCC
>JAKPGL010000041.1 GCA_029550925.1 Planctomycetota bacterium | reverse complement strand
AGGGCCAGCAGATACCGCCGATGGACCATCGCTCCCCAGAAGGCAGCCAACAGCAACACCGCCGCCCCTACGTAAACCACTCCGACTGCCCATCGGTCGGTTCGCTTCGGCGGGACAGACTTCAGGGAAGATTTTCCGCTGCTGGAAGGCCGTTCGGGACGAACCAATTCGCTCCGCAAAAGAGGCTTGGCCGCCTCCTCGACCGAGGGGGCCCTGGCTGATTCTTTCGATTCTAGCCGCTCCGTCTGAGGCAATTCCAACCGAGGCACATGCAGGCGGGCGGCCTCGGCTAAACGGGCGGCCGTTTGCTGGGTTTGCACCCAGGCTTCGGCCCACTGGGAATCAGATGCAATCCGTTGTTGGAGCTCGGCCGCCTCCTGCTCGGAAAGCAACCCATAGTACAACTCCAGCAGTCGAGCCTCCTGGTCCCGATCCACTCCCGCCGCCTCCGTTTACTGGAAATAGACTTCTTGCAGCATCATGTCCCCAGGCAGCGCCAGAGTTTCCCTCTTGCCAAACCGCTCCCCATAGTCCTTCCCAACGGCGTAGAAACCCTCTTAGGTCTCTGGAGGAGGGATGCTTCCAGCGCGGCCCCCCAAACGTACTCCCTAAACCGCCTGGTCGTCCTTCCCCTACTGTTATAACATCGGGAAATCGCCGCCCGCCGATATCTTCGCTGGTTCCTCTTCCCGGGTTGGAGAAGGAGCAGGCTCGGATAAGAGGGGGAGTATCGGATGGAAGGGAGCAGTTTCCTGAAAACCAGGGCGGTCTCCCGGAAAACTTTCCAGCTCGGTCGAGATGTTCCGGGCCTGAATCTGCGGCAGCAATTGGGCCAACGCCCGACGCATCTGAGTTTTCACCGCGCCGACAGGCGTCCTTAACACCGAGGCGATCTGTTCATAGCTCATTTGAGCGTTCTGTCGAAGCAGAAACACCTCTTGTTCTTCGGGCGCCAGTTCCATCAAAGCCCGGCGATAAACTTCCATTTCTTCCGAACTACTCCCTTCTGCGTCGGGTGTGCTCTCCCCATGGGCAACCTCCCCAGAGGAGGACTCCTTGAAATCCCAAAGCCGCCATCGCCGACGCCAGGCGGCGGCGCGGCGCTGACGGGCCGTCTGCAAGACCGCCCGAAAAATCCACCCCTTGCTATCTTCCAAACCGGCCAACTCCTCCCGACGCCGCCAACAACGTAAAAACACCTCGCGAAAGGCCTCCTGGGCCTCCTGAACGCTGCCCAAAAGAATATAGAGCGTTCCTAGCAATTCATCCTGCCAACGCCCAAACGCCTCCTCCAACGGCGGACAGGCTTTGGGAAACTCTCGGGAAGATACGCTCTCGACTTTACTGCTTGGAATCCTATCCGACGCTAATGCATTCATTGCCATTCTCTCCCCATTGCTCAAGACCCCATCCGCGGGTTTCTGCCCATTTGCAATTTCCAACCCCTACCCCTGAGCGGCGGACTCAGCGAGCTGCTCAAAAAAACCAATGTAGCCCATTTTATTCCCGAGGACAAGCGCCTTATCTCCCCCCATCCTTACTACAGGGTTTTTTCAAAACCCCTCTTGCGAGGGGACAAACCTAGGACTCATTGAAAATCATCCCCGCATAACCAACTACCCGGCGGCTGTCTCGGCCCAGATCGGTTTCGGCGCTGGTGGCATACGCCGCCAACCGGGCCGATTGCAGCAACCCCAGCCGACGCAACGTCTCTAACACCAACACGGCCGGGCGCATCCCGCACATGGCGATATGGTTTTCTACGCAGGTGCGGTATAGCCGTTCTGGGTCCCTGGCCTCCAACGCCTCCAACGCCAACCGATCCAACCGCCGGGTTTGTGCGTCCCCGGCTATTTCTTCATGGTGCATATCGCTGGAGACCACCAGGAGCGGCAGTTGGGGCAAGCCCTGGAGGAAGTGGGCCAACTGGTCGGCAAATTGCTGGAGTTCCGGCCATTTACCGCCCAAAAGGCTTACCCCCACGACACGCATCTGGGGGGCCAGGCGGGCCAAAAACGGCAAAAGGACCTCAATCGCATGTTCGTACTGATGGCTGGTAGCGTCCAGTTGCCAGCCGTCGATCGCCTCGGCCAATTGGTGGGCCAACTGCCGATCCGAAGCCACCCCCCGACCGGGTACAATCCAAAGGTCATGCGGTGCGACCGCCCATCGGGCCAGGCCCGGCGTGTGCGCAGGACAAAAAACAATGGCCCGATCCGGAAACTCTACCTCTTGAAAAACCGCAGCAGCCACCCGCCCACTGAACTGCCAGCCCGCATGGGGAACCAAAATCGCCGCACATCGCCGGGGCCGACGCGGACCGGCCAACAGCGCATCCAATTCCCGGTCGATTTCCTCGGCTGTGCCGGGATAAAATCGGCCCGCCTGCACCGGATGCCGAACCGTCAGTGGAAACCGCCCCGAAATGGCGTACCCTTCGAATCGTAACAGGTTGGTCGAAGGGTCTTTCCACGCGTCCGCCGGCAAACGGGCCTTCAGGCATACCTGTTGCAAAAATCCTTCCGCATCCAGGTGATGTTCCACTGCCACGCCCGGCAGGAGCAGGCCCCGAGCGTCGCCTCGGACGATTTGCAGACCGTGCCGGCCGATCTGAAAGCCGTTGCGCCGCTCTTCGCCCCGGCCGGGGACCGGTTCCATATTCCACAGCAGCCAGACATCCATCTGGAGCCGATCCAACTCCTCCGGTTTGATCGGCGGAAAACGGGGGTCGTCTTTGGCGGCTCGAATGGCTGCCTGTTGGACCGCCTCGCCCAAAAGAATCTCCCCGCCCAGATAGCCGCAACAGGCACGTAATTGTTTGGCCCGTTTGAGGCTCACAAAAGCCCCCAGCACCGGTTTCTCGGCAATTTCTGGCAGCCGGTCGGCCAGCCGTCCCATGGGCCAACCGCACACGGAAGCCGCCACCTGCCAGGCAGCCACCTCGAATAGCGCCTCCTCTTCCGCTTCCGACAGTTCCGGACGCACCGGTGCTATAGGCCCGGAGCATTTCGACTCTTCGCTTTCGGGCGCGCGGGCAGAAGACGGTTCCTCTTGGGAGTCCATAACCAGCCCTCCTAAACAGGATGTTAGCCCCCGGTAATCGAACGGTTTTCGTAGGCAACCCTTCACCGATTCGCCTGAATCTGGACCGGCTGCCGTCGGCCTCCCCAGCGGCCAGCCGCCGAAGCGAATCGGCCTGCTATCCGAGCCCCACAACCCCGGCAACATCCCTCCTGCAAGGCCCAGTGGGTAATCTCGTACCCGTCTCGACCAATGACCATCTGGCCGCACTGCGGACAATAGGTGCTCTGCCGCTCCGGATCATGCACATTGCCGGTATAGACATAATGCAGGCCCACCCGCTTGGCAATGTCATAAGCCATGTTTAACGTCGCCGGCGGCGTCGGTCCACGATCCTGCAGGCGAAAGTCCGGATGAAACGCCGTAAAATGCACCGGCACGTCCGCCCCCAACTCCTTCAAGATCCATTGACACATCTGCTGAATCTCTTCCGGGCTGTCGTTGGCCTCCGGGATGAGCAGATTCGTGATTTCTACCCACACCGGGGTCTGGTGGACCAGATACCGAAGGGTATCTAAGACCGGCTGAAGATGGCCAGACGTGTAGTTCCAGTAAAAATCCTCGGTAAATCCTTTCAGATCGACATTGGCCGCGTCGATCCACTGGAAAAAGTCCGCCCGGGGCTCGTCGCTAATGTAACCGTTGGTAACTGCCGCTGTCTGAATTCCCTGTTGGCGGCACGCCTTGGCCGTGTCGATGGCATATTCGATCCAGATGATCGGCTCGTTGTAGGTAAACGCCACGCTCTGGCAACCCCACTGCTGGGCCGTCTGGGCGATTTGTTCCGGCAAAGCCGGCTCGCCCAATGCATCCACCTGCCGGGCTTTGCTGATCGACCAATTCTGGCAGAATTTACAGCCCAGGTTGCAACCGGCCGTGCCGAACGAGAGTACCGCACTGCCCGGATAAAAATGATTCAATGGTTTTTTTTCGATCGGGTCGATACAGAAGCCGGAACTCCGACCGTAACTAGTCGTTACCAGTTGGCCGGCCAGGTGTTGACGAACAAAACAGAATCCCCTGGCCCCCGGTTCTAACATACACCCCCGGGGACACAGGTCGCAGACAATCCGGCGACCGTCTTCATGCAGATGCCACCACCCGGCCGGCTTCTTGCCGTCTGGGCTAAGGGGTTCTTCCGGCGGCTGTCGCACAAGCCGACTCATAGGCCCTCCTTCTACCAAAAAGGAGCAGGCCAGCAAGCGAAAAAACCAGGAAGGGAGGTCCTCTGATCCGAGGTATATATCCTCCTCCAGAGGGGCGTCCGCTGAACTGACTTTTCCTCAGCCCCCATAAGACCGAAGAATTCCCTTTCCTCCTTCTTGTAGAATCTACTCTATGTGTATTCTATGCTTCCAGGTTCCCTCTGCCAATTGCATCCGGCCAAAAGCATGGGCCCGCTCCAAGGAGACATCGTTTTTCATCCACCCCGGCCAACAGAGCGCCTCTCTGGGAATGAGGCACCATTTACGGTAGGGTAAAAAGAAAACTCGCACTCATGCCGATTGAAGAAAAAAACTCCTGCCTTGGAATGAAAGAATCAAAGTGTTCCGAAGAAAGTGGTTTCTTGGGCTTCTGGTGGTGATGGTTCTAGGGCTCGTGTGGGTCGGCTGGTGGAAGTGCAGGCAACAGGCCGACCCCTTGGCCCGGCTTCAGCAATCGCTGGAACGGGCGCCTGCATGGAACGAAAAACCGTTCGCCCCCGCCGACGGCGCCCAATTGACGCTGACCCCCCCGGCTTTTGTCTGGCTGCCGGTTTCAGAGCACCCCGGTCCTTATTTATTGGAGGTCTCCCGGAACGAAGACTTTTCGGGTTTGAACCAGCTTTCCGCACCGGACGGCAGTGGAGGGGGTTCTACGTCGGAGGCCGGCTGGCGGGTGGATGTACCCATTAGTGCCTGGGTTCCCACCCATCCCTTGGCCGAAGGCCGATGGTTCTGGCGGGTTGGCCTGAATTGCCCCGACGGCCGAATTGCCTGGTCCCGTACCCGGCAGTTTACCATCGCCCCGAACGCCAAGGCGTGGCCGTTGCCCGATGTTTCGCTGCTTCGGGATCGAATCCGGCCCGATCGGCCCCGGCTGCTGTTCTCTCCCGAAGCGATTCCCAAGCTCCGGGCCAGTGTGCCTTACACGATGGAAGATCAGTACGAACGGCTCTGGATGGACGCTCAGCGGGCGGTGGGAGAACCCCTGCCCGAAGAACCGCCGCCCGTGCAGGCCGAAGGCCCGGCCCGGGACGCCGAGTTTGCCAAAATCTTCCGGGCCACCCGGCCGCCTATGGATGCGATGGAAACCTGTGCCTTAGCCTATCTTTTGACCGGGCAAAAGCCGTTCGGCCTGGAAGCCAAACGACGCATCCTGCACTTTTTCCGATGGGACCCGGAAGGTTCGACCGCCCTGACGCACAACCCGGAACCGGCCATGTGGATGATGCAACGCGGCGTACGGGCCTACGACTGGACATGGGACCTCTTCAGCCCCGAAGAACGCCGCCAGGTGGAACAGGTCATGAAACGCCGGGCCGAGCAGTTCTTCCATCGTCTCCGATCCCTTCCTTTCGAAAGCCGACCCTTCCATAGCCACGCCGCCAGGGACCTGGCCTTTCTGGGCGAAGCGTGCTTGGCCTTTTTCCACGAATGGCCAGAAGCCCCGGATTGGCTCCATTATGTGCTGACGCTCTTCTGGTCGGTCTATCCGGCCTGGGCGGCAGAAGACGGCGGCTGGAACGAAGGCCCTACCTATTGGACCGCGTACATGGGGTTTGCTTTGCCCTTTGCGCTGGCCCTTCGCAACGCCGCCGGCGCAAACCTGCTGGAAAAACCGTTCTTCCAGAATACGGTCTATTACAAGCTGTACGCCAATCCCCCCTACGCCCGACATAGCCCGTTCGGCGATGCGCAGGAATATCCGCCCGATCCGGATTCGGGCGAAATCATGTACGCCTTTTCTACCTTGCTTCGGAATCCCTACGCCCGGTGGTATGCCGAGGTGATTCGGAGCGGTCCGGGCCGAGGACCATTGGGCTTTTTATTGTACGATCCAGAACTGCCGGCCAAGCCGCCTTCGGACCTGCCGCAGGCCCGCTATTTTCCCGGGGTAGGACTGGTCGCCATGCACACGGACCTGGCCAATCCAAAAGAGAACATCTATTTACTGTTCCGTTCTAGCCCGCTCGGCGCCATAAGCCATGCCCACGCCGACCAAAACGCCTTCGCCATCGAGGCGTTCGGCCAGGCCCTGGCCATCGCCTCCGGCTACTACCCCTACTTCAATTCGCCGCATCATCACCAATGGACCCGGCAGACCAGGGCGGCCAACAGCATTACCTTAGAAGGCGGCCAAGGCCAAACAGTCCATTCCATCGCCGGCGCTGGTCGAATCCGGACCTTCGCCGGCACCCCCCAGTATGACTACGCCCTGGGCGATGCTTCCACCGCCTACGGAAAACAGGTTCGGCGGTTTTATCGGCACGTGCTCCATGTGCGCCCGGGCGTCTTTGTGATCGTCGATGAACTGGCCGCCCCGAAACCCACTCGGTTTGAATGGCGACTTCATACTCTGGAAAAAATGCAAATCAGCCCAGAGAAACGCCAGGTGCTGGTTCGCCGAGGCCAGGCCCAGATGGAAATTGCCTTTCTATCGCCGACGCCGCTAGAGTTCCGGCAGACCGATCGTTTCACTCCGCCCCCGGAAAACGCCGCGCCGAACCAATGGCATCTCACGGTCGCCAATGTCAACAAAGAAAAGGAGGTGTTTTTCTTTACGGTTTTGCGCCCGTTCCGCCGAGGCCAAACCCTGCCTGCGTTGGAACCGCTGTGGGAAGGCAGTTTGGTGGGGGCGGCTTGGACGCAAGACGGTATCCGACACGAAGTGCTCTTTGATCCCCGGGGCATCCGCCGGCCTGATCTGGCCGGCCTGCCCAGCGGCTGCCGCCTCTTGGCCCTGCAACGAAAAGGAGACCAAACCACCCTCTGGATGCCGCCGCCTTCTTCAGAACGCCCTTGACTGGTCCGCCCCCGTCGGACGGCAACTCCCATGGTCTTCGCCGCCTCTGCCGGGCCTAGAGGGCGACAAACCGCCCCTAGGGACGGCGGCCAAAGACAGGGGGACTGGCCTTTCCGCAGAAAATCCGATATATTGTTCTCGTTGACCATTTTTGGTCTTCTTTTGGTCCTCAAAATCGCCTTGATTCGTTTCCCTACGTCTTCAGGAGCGGTAGCTCAAGGTTTCCTCGAATCTAGTGGACCTTTTAAGAAAGGAGATGCACAATGAGGAAGGCAAGTCTATGGTGGGCGGCCCTGGTAGTTTTGGGAATGTTTCTGATCGGCTGCGGGGAGGAGAAAAAACCGAAGACCCCGCCAAAAGCCCCTCCGGGAAAAGAAAAGGAAGCCAAGCCGGAAACGCCTCCTACCATCCCGGAAGCGCCCCCGGAAAAACCCAAAGAAGAACCAGCACCCAAACTCCCTGAGGTTACTCCTCCGCCGGAAGAAAAACCCGCGGAAAAACCCAAAGAAGAGAAACCAAAAGAAACACCCCCTGAAAAACCGGAGGTAAAACTGCCTACCCTGCCGGAGGAAAAACCGAAAGAAGAAAAACCCGCGATGAAAGAGGAAAAACCCGCTGAAGAAAAACCCGCAGAAAAGCCCAAGGAAGAAGCCCCTGCCGAAAAACCGGCGGAAAAAGCAGAAAAACCGGCCGAGTCGAAAGAAGCGGCTAAAAATCCTTTCGAACTGGAAAAAAGTGAAAAAAAGTAACGGATCGCCTATCCGGGACTAAAAAATAGGGAAACTGCCTCCTGCAATCCCAGGAGGTAGGCCAGTGGGTACATCAACCAGAAGGGAGGGTGGATTGCCCCCTCCCTTCTGTCATTTTCTATAACCTCTGAGGCTTCTCGGAGACGTTGCCTATTGTGCGGGCGCAAAAAAAAAGGGACCTCTGACGGGCCACTTCCCACAGTGACCCGATCGGGCGGCAAGGGCAAGGCAACCGCCCGATCCCCATTCCGTCAGAGGCCCCACGGGCCAGTCTCATTTAGAGCCAACGTAACTTTTCAGCCGTATGCAGAGGAGGCTGATTTTATGGCGGAATTTGCCCCGAATTGTCATTCCCGCGAAAGCGGGAATCCAGTTGTTGACTGTTTATCTGGCTAGATTCCCGCTTGTGCGGGAACAAGCCTGGACTGCTGCTTGCGCAAGAATGACAAGGTACTGCCTTCGGCTGAAATGTTACGAATCAACTTTTCGTCTGAGGCTTGGTATCCAGTTTTCCTCTAGTTTTCGGGGCCTGGGCTATTGAATTTCGGGGGGCTTCTTTTGCACAGCCTGTGCCAGAAAAAGCGTTTTTCTCCGTATTCGGGGGAGCTCTTTCTCGCTAGGGTATTTTCTTTGCCGGTAAATGTTTTAAAATTTACGAACAAAATTTCCTAACTCTCTAGAAATAAAAAAGTTGCGTCTTCCCCACCACGACAGTTTCTTTTGAAAAATGGATTAAAAACTTCCGGAATCTATAAGTGGTTTTCCAAAGAGACCTTGCCGAAACGTCCCCCTCCGCAGACTGGAACAATACAACCATCCCCTCAAAAGAGCGTATTTTTCTGCAACACTCTCTCCGGGATTCCGCACATCTTCTCTATCCTTCCCCCCGAAGGTGGTACCCTCGAAGAATTCTCTTCGGAAAGAACCCCCTTGAAGTCCTTCCCGTAAAAAGAAAATACCTAACCCAGAAAGGAAAACTTGGTCTGCCGGAGAAGAACTCCCCCCTCTGCTTTTCAGGCGGCCCGGATTCTCCGAAAATCGAAGTAACTGCGTATCCGGATGACTTTTGGAAGGACATGGACTCATGCCAAACAATCCGGTAGCCATTGGGCCGTACTGGTGTGGCCGGGGGCGCCCAATTTTAGTGATTGCTGGTCCGTGCGTGATCGAAACGGAGCAGCTCACCCTTCAGATAGCCGGCGTGTTGGCGGAAATCCGCGATCGGCTTTCCACGCCGATTGTATTCAAGGCCTCGTTCGACAAGGCGAATCGCACCAGTATTCATAGTTTTCGTGGTCCCGGGTTGCAGGAGGGGTTGGCCGTCTTGGCAAAGGTCAAAGAGACCACCGGGCTGCCGGTAACGACCGACATCCATCTGCCCGATCAAGCCGGGCCGGTCAGTGCGGTATGCGATCTGGTGCAAATCCCGGCCTTTCTGTGTCGGCAGACGGACCTCTTGGTGGCCGCCGCCCAGACTGGGCGGCCGGTGCATGTGAAAAAAGGGCAGTTTTTGGCCCCCAGCGACATGGCCCATGTGGTGAGCAAGTTGGAGGCGGCCGGGTGCCGGGACATTTTGTTAGGGGAACGCGGCGTCTTTTTTGGCTACGGACAGTTGGTCAACGACCTGCGGGCAATCGTCCAGATGCAGGCCCTGGGCGTGCCGGTGGTGTTTGACGCCACCCATAGTGTGCAGTCGCCGGGCAGTTTGGGCGGCGCTACCGGCGGCAATCGGGCGATGGTCGAGCCGTTGGCCCGGGCCGCCGTCGCCGTCGGCGCAGACGCCCTGTTTTTTGAAACTCATCCCGACCCAGACCACGCCCTGAGCGACGGGCCGAACATGTTGCCCCTGAGTCAATTGGAGGGGCTGCTCCGGCGTTTGCTGGCCCTGCGGGCGGTGGTGGAGAGTTTTTCCCATGAATAACATGAATAATCGGACCCTGGGTAATCGGAGAAAGAGTTTTTTGTCGATCGGCAGAGAGCTTTTAGGGAGGTTCTGGTGGGCGGTGGTGCTGGTGGACGCCGCTGTTTTGTCGGGCTGCGGAACCAAGCCGCCTTCCCCCCAAGGGCTTTCTCAAGGCAGCGGTCCGTTGTCGGCTTCCGGCGTCTCGGCCGACGAACTGTTTCAATTGGCCGTGGATAATCTGGAGCATCTGGAAAAATACCAATCGGGCCAGATGCTCCAGCAGGTCGTGGAGCGGTTGAATCAATGGATCCGCTTTCAGCGTCCGCTGGAAGGTTGGCGACCCGATCCTATGATCCGTCGGTTGCCCAAAGCCTATCAAGAGTTGCCTTCGGTCCGGGAATTGGACAAACAGGAGTTTCCTCTGGAAGACGGCTATGTGCTGTTGGCGGCGCTTTGGGCTAGGGACTTGGCCAAGTGGGTGGTCGGCCAAACAACCGATGAACTCCAGCAGGCCGAGAAACTTTTTGATTGGACGGTGCGGAACATCCAGCTTCAGCCCAGCGGAGGAGGGGGTTCCCCTGCATGGCGGCAACTGCCTTGGGAGACGCTGCTTTTAGGCCGGGGAAACTCTCTGGATCGGGCGTGGGTATTTGTGCTCTTGGCCCGCCAACTGGGGATCGACGCTTTTCTGATCGGACTGGCCCCGGAGAAGGCGGATGCGTCGGCCAGTGAAACGCCCTGGGCGGTAGGAGTGTTGCGGGGCAAAGAAATTTATGTCTTTGATCCTGCATTGGGGCTGCCGATCCCTGGCCCGGATGGGATCAAAAAAGGCTCGGAAGGCGGATTGGAGATTTCGCCGGCTACCTTCCGACAATTGGCCGACAATCCTGTCCTCCTACGCCGACTCGACCTGGGAGACAAAGAGCGGTATCCGGTTGTCTCGGCGGATTTGGCCCGTGCGGTGGGGTTGATTCCGGCGCTGCCGAGCGAGTTATCGGTGCGCATGCAGTTGGTGGAAAATCGGCTTGTGGGCGCATCGCGGATGCGACTGACGGTTCGGGCTTCGGAACAAGCCGAGCGGATCCAAGCCGCCGGCGGACTTCGAGAGGTCAAACTCTGGACCCGCCCATTTACCATCGAATTGGAACGCCTGGAAAGGGGGCGCCAGCCGGAGTTCGTTCAAGCACGGGCGCTGGCGTTGGCGCCGTTCGAGTTGGGCGCCATGGCGCCGTTATGGCGGGGTCGGACGGCGCATCTGCGGGGAAATCTGAAAGGGGAACAGAGCGCCGCCTACTTCTACCACGAAGCCCGACCGCCCGAATCAGAACTGAATATCGCCGTGGCTGAGGGAAAAATGCCCCAGCCGATTCGAGACCTTTTCCTCCTGGCAAAAATGAACGCCAGTTATTGGTTGGGGCTGCTCTGTTTCGAAGTAGGCCAATATCAGGCCGCAATCGACTATTTCGAAAAACGGACCCTCGAACCTTGGCCGAACAGCTTTTGGAAACCGGGCATCCATTACAACCTGGGCCGAACGTATGAAGCCCTGGGCCAATATGAGCAGGCCATCCAGCGTTACGAAGCAGACCCCGCCGCCCCCGACCATTATGGTCGGCGATTGCGCGCTCGATGGATAAAAGAGCATCTGCTTTCTTCCGGCCAATCTGGCCCCGGCAAGACGGCCGAAAAATCCCCGGCCTCTGCGGCGCCGTCTGAAAAGCCCGCCAACCCACCCTCGCCGAAACCGTAACCGGGCCGCTTTTCTCAAGACAACCTTTCCGCCGAGCGAAGCAACTTACCGGAAGCACGGATGTCCCCGCCGCCTCTCCCGCGGCGGACAAGGGGGGAACAAGTGGGCAGCCCAAAGGCGTCTGGATTCCCGCTTGCGCGGGAATGACACTAAGGGATGCGGGGGAGGGACAAAAGGGGATGTGAGGGAATAACAATTCAGCAGAATCCCGCACTGCCACTTATGCGGCAGCGCCAAGGGACGGCGGGCCGGAAGATTATAGGAACATTTTTATAAGTAGGGCCAGGATCATCGCCAGGATGACTAGCGCCAGCGGAACCCCCACCAGCATCGCCAGCGAGGTCCACATGTTTACCGGCGGCGGCTCGAAACGGTCCCAGGCAGGCCGGGTCGGTTCTGCGGCAGAGGCCGCCGGAAAGGTCCCCAGAGACGCTTGGCTAGAGGACGGTTGGGGACCTCCCGAAACCGGCGGCATTTCGGGGAAACTCGGCTGGGTATCTTCCAAAATAGTTTCCTGGCCTTGGTATGGGGAAGAACCGTCTGCCGGGCTGGACCGAAGCGGAATCGGTCGGGCTTTGCCGGAACCGGGGCCTGCTGGTTGCTGCACCTCGGATGGTTGGACCCAAGGAGCCAATCGAGCCGATACCTCCTCGGCCGTCTTGATCCGCAGGGCCGGGTCCTTGGCCATCATGTCGGCCATCACATCGACAAACTCGGACGAAAGAGCGGGATTAAGCCGACGAGGGTCCAACGGCCGAAGCATGAGATGCGCCCGCACCTTATCGGCGGTCGTGCCGCCGGGAAAGGGCACTTTGCCGGTAACCGCATAATAGAGCGTGCAACCGAGCGAATAAATGTCCCACGCCGGCGTAGGTTCCCAAGGCCGTTCCACTTGATCCGGAGAGATGTAATCGGCGGTGCCCACGATTTTGCCGAAGCGAGGGTCCTGTTCCGCCTCGCCGCCTAAGGGGCCGGCCAAGCCTAAGTCGGAGAGTTTCGCCGCGCCGTCCGGCGTAACCAGCACATTGCCCGGTTTGATGTCCCGGTGGATCATGCCCATCGTGTGGGCGTATTGGAGTCCTTGGGCGACCTGGGAAATGATGCGGGCGGCCTGGAACATGTCCAACGGGCCTTCCTGGCGGACAAAGCGACGCAAATCCCTGCCCGGCACATATTCGACCACCAAATAATGCACGTTGCCGTCTTCGCCCGCATCAAAGGCGCGGACCAAATTGGGATGATCCATTTTGGCCTGCGCCCGGATTTCTCGATGGAAATTGGCGACCGCTTCCGGGGTGGATTTGCTGCGGGGCAGGACTTTGATGGCCACCGTGCGCCCCAGTACGGTATGCTCGGCCTTGAAGACCTGGCCCATGCCGCCTTGGCCGAGATAGTCGATAATACGATAAGGCCCGAGGGTGAACTTGGTTCGGCCTTCGAGCAGTTGTTTGGCCTGCCAGCGGTTGAGCCGACCCATGGCCACCAATCGTTCGGCCAATTCTTCCGCGGTCCGCGGCGGCTGTGCGGAGAGGCCATCGGCGTCGGCCCATCGGCCTGCCGCACGCGCCTCCTCCAGGTCCGCCTCGGTGAGCAGACCACTAGCCAACGCACACCGCTCAAAATCCTTGATCTTCAACGCGCTGTTCCTCCCCGACCATCCCCTATGAATAACCGTTCGGCCAGTTGTCATCCAGGGTCTCCCCCCCGCCCTCAGAGGCCGACCGAGACTGGCCCGCTAGCACGAGCCTGGGAGAAGGGAACGTGCCCCCCTCTACCTTTAGCCTACCTTATCCACCCAAGCTGCGCCAAGGAGGAAACGTCCCTCCCCCTACGACTCGAAAAAACGTAACATTTTAGCCGAATGCAGAGGAGGCTTATTTTAGAGCAAAATTTGCCCCAGGTTGTCATTCCCCAGTAGTTCCAAGTCGGTTTGTCCAAGGAAAATAGTTCTAACTTCTTATTTTTCGAGGACTTATACCACTTTGTCATTTTCACCCTCTAGGGGGGTGGGGCAATAAAAAAATGGACCATCGGTGGTGGAGTTGGCCAA